>CACYBU010000153.1 GCA_902772665.1 uncultured Methanobrevibacter sp.
ATCCACAACCACAACCACCGAAGTAAACCTACCATTCATTGCAATGGGAAGTAAAAAAAAAAAAAAAAACCTTATTATATCACTTACAAGAGCAAAATTAGAAGAACTCGTTGATCCTATCGTTGAAAAATCCGGAAAACCAATGCAGCAGGCATTAGATGATGCTAAAATGAGCAAATCCGAAATTGACAAAATCATCCTGGTGGGAGGACCAACCAGAATGCCAATCGTTCAGAAATTCGTTGAAAAATTCATAGGAAAACCAGTTGAACGTGGTATTGACCCTATGGAATGTGTATCAATGGGTGCTGCAATTCAGGGAGGAGTATTAGCCGGTGAAATTAAAGATATCGTATTACTTGATGTTACTCCATTATCATTAGGTATTGAAACCCTTGGTGGAGTGTCAACCACTTTAATTGAAAGAAACACTACTATTCCTACCAAGAAAAGCCAAATATTCTCCACAGCTGCCGACAATCAGCCTTCAGTAGACATCAACGTTTTACAGGGAGAAAGAAAAATGGCTGCAGACAATACATCATTAGGCCGTTTCCAACTTGTTGGAATTCCACCTGCACCAAGAGGAATCCCTCAAATCGAAGTAACCTTCGATATTGATGCAAACGGTATTATCAACGTAACTGCAAAAGACAAAGGAACAGGCAAGGAACAGGCAATTACCATTACATCTTCCACCAAATTATCTGACGAAGAAATCGAACAGAAAATCAAAGAAGCAGAAATGAACGCTGAAGCAGATAAAAAAAGACAGGAAGAAATCGAAATCAGAAACAATGCAGACTCATTAATTTACACTTCAGAAAAAACCCTGGATGAACTCAAAGATCAGGTATCTGAAGATGAAAAAACTAAAGTCGAAGGACTTGTAGCTGAATTAAGAGAACTTATAGCTGGCGATGACATTGATGCCATAAAAGCAAAGTCTGATGAATTATCCAATGTAATTCAGGAAATTGGTGCTAAAGTCTACCAACAGGCACAGGCAGAAGCACAGGCTCAACAGCAACAGCAGGCCGGAGCCGACCCTAACGCAGGTGGACAGGACAATAGTGACAATGACACAATTGATGCAGACTATAAAGTAAAAGACGATTAGATTAAATAATACAGTTTTATTAATTGCCAGGTTATATAAATACTAAAATCAGAATCAAAGATAATATAAACTGACAGTGAAGATAAAACTATTATTTATTCTATCTTATTTTTTAAAATCATTATTTTTTTAAGGTGAATGAAATTGGCAGACAAGCGCGATTATTATGAAGTTCTCGGTGTGGACAAATCTGCAGATGAAAAAACTATTAAAAAAGCTTATCGTAAATTAGCCAGACAATACCATCCGGATGTATGTGATGAACCGGATGCCGAAGAAAAATTCAAAGAGGTAAGTGAAGCTTATGCTGTCCTGTCCGATGATGAAAAACGTCAGCGATATGATCAGTTCGGTCATGCGGGTATGGACGGATACACCGCTGAAGATTTCTATCAGAATGTAAACTTTGAAGATATTTTCCAGGGATTCGACATAGGAAACATCTTTGATTTGTTCGGTTTTGGCGGAGGCTCCCGTTCAAGAAGAAGTTACTCAGGTCCTGAAAGAGGTTCAGACATTTACACCGAAGTTCCAATTACACTTGAAGAGGCTTTTAACGGATGTGAAAAAGAAATTAAAATCACAAGAAGTGAATTATGCGACACATGTCACGGATCCAAATCAAAACCTGGAGTGGAACCGAAAACATGCCCTACCTGCGGAGGTGCAGGACAGATTAAAGAAGTCAGCAACACATTCCTGGGCCAGATGGTTAATATAAGACCGTGCAGAGAATGTGGCGGAAGCGGGAAAATCATTACCGACCCATGTGAGGAATGTCATGGAAAAGGAAGTAAAAGAAAAACAAAAACAATTAAACTTGAAATTCCCGAAGGAGTTGACGAGGGCAACCACTTAAGAGTATCCGGAGAGGGTAACTGCGGTGAAAGTGCAGGTCTTGAAGGGGATTTAATTGTTACCGTACACATCAAGAGAAACAAAAAATTCACACGTCAGGGCGAACACCTCTACATGGACCAGCAAATCAGCTTCCCTCAGGCGGCTTTAGGGGATGTGATAAGCATACCTACAATTGACGGAAACGAAGTTGAGTTCAAGATACCTTCCGGAACACAAAGTGAAACAGTGTTCAAGTTGAGAGGACAGGGAATGAATTCCGTCAGACATTCAGGCAGAGGAAACCTCTACGTTACCGTTAAAGTAGTTGTTCCTAAAAAATTAAGTTCAAAACAAAAGAGTTTGCTTAAGGAATTCGCTGATGTTAGCGGAGATGAAATCAAACATTCTGAAAAAGGACTCTTTGACCGTGTTAAAGATGCCATGAAGTAAGTTGGCTACTGACGGTTTACTTTTTCTTATTTTTAATTTTTAGCTCTGATTTTTCAATGCATATAATTAATAGATTGGTTGATAATATTATATGTTTTAAAAATAAGTATAAGAATAATTTAGATTCATTTTCATATAATTAAAGTATAATCTAAAAACAGTAGTTCTGAATTGGGTAATCTATATGAAAAAATAAAAAAGTAATAGAGATTATAAATCCCTATTTTTTAACAGTAATTTTAACAGTTTTGGATGAAGCTTTGTATAAATTATTGCCTGCAAATTTAACAGTAGCTTTGCAAGTGCCTTTTTTCTTTAAGTTTTTAATTTTAAAGACTGCTTGACCTTTAGCATTGGTAGTTGCTTTGTAGGTTTTACCTTTAACATTTAAGGTAACTTTAACACCTTTAATACCTTTACCTTTACTGTCTTTTAAAGTTGCAGTGTATTTTTTGGTTTTAACTTTGACTTTGTAAGTTTTTTTAGCAGCGGTTAATTTGGTTGCTTCTTTAGTGATTTTAACTGTGGTGGTTGCACTGGATGCAATATAATCATCAGAACCTGCAAAATTAATAGTTAAAGTTTGAGTTTCAGTTTTAGATGCAGTGACTTTATAATCAACTACACCCTCTGCATTAGTGGTATATGTTTTGCCTTTGACTGTAATTGAAGTTTGAGGTATGGCATAACCATTTTCATCCTTTAAAACTATTTTAACAGTATAACCAGATTTAACTTGGGTTAAAAGAACAGATACTGAACTAGGAGCAGTTAATGTAGTTTTATATTTAACATCAATTGTTGCATTACCGGTAGATGTAATTGCACTTTCACCAGTACCTTTTGCAGATTTCAAGTGATTAGGTTTTATGGTGGAACTAGTATTTGTAACATTGATTGCATAATCACCGGTAGTTTCAATATTATTGTTTGAAATAGTTGCATTTCCCTGAATTACTTTAACACCAACGTTTTGAACACCAAATCCTTCCCAAATGGATTCATTACCTACATTAGAACCTTTAGCTGAAATTAAATTATTGTCAACTGATAATTTGGAACCTCTATAAGCAATACCTGTTGTATAATTACCTGTAAGAACCACATCATTACCTGTTATATTACTTTCAACATCCCCTACTGAGAATCCGAATACATTGTAGGCATCACCAACAATATCATTTCCATCGTATAATGCAGAAACACTTTGACCATTCATACCTGAGTAGATACCGTAAGCAGAAACTTTACCTTTTACTGAAATTCCATTGTCTTTAACAACACCGCTAGCCGGACCTTCAATATCAATACCGTTAGCATAATAATTATCAGATTCGGAAGTTATATTGTTGCTTTTAATAGTGAAGTTTTTACCGGTTACCTGGACAGCATAAATATAAGTATGGCCTTTAGCATCAATGTCATTGTTTGAAATTACTGCATTATCGGAATTTTTAAATGCTATAGTATAAATTGTATCATAAGTACCTGCAACATCACCGTAAGTAGTGTTTACAGTATTTTTATCAAATAAAACATTATTGGAATTTTCAATAACAATTCCTTCAGAAACAGGGAATGACACCCAATTTCCACTACCTGCAGGAATTTCCTTCCAAGGAACATAAGAAGAAACTAAATCCAAATCGAATTTATTTTCCGCAATGACTGCGCCAGTTACATTATTAAGGTAAACCGCATTATTTATACCTGAACCCTTAGTAGTTCCCTGATAATCAATATCATTAAAGTACATATGTAATCCTGGCATATCTATAGCATAAATAGCATAAGCGTCTTTATCATCATTTGCAACAACATTAACAAAATTATTATATAAGTAAGCATCACTATCTTTGCCTGTTAGAGAAATACCTTTACCTTGACCGGCAATAGTGTTATTTTTAATTAAAGCATAACCTTTAATAACTTTAACACCCACACTTTCAACACCAAATTCTTCCCATATAGATTCATTTCCTTGTTGTGAAGATTCAAATACAATATGATTTTGTTCTAAAGTTAAATTATTACCTCTGTAAGCAATACCAGTAGTGTAATTACCAGAAAGATACATTTGTGTACCATATATAGCACTTTCAACATCACCAAGGGACATACCGAATACATTGTAAGCTTTACCTGTTATTACATTATTATAATATTGAACAGCAGTATCTTTACCGTTCATACCTGAGTAAATACCGTAAACAGATGAATTAGATTTAACATCAATTGTGTTGTTATTTAAAACACCTGTTGCAGGACCTTCAATATCAATACCGTTAGCATAATAATCACCGATTGAGGCAATATTATTTGAAGTTATAATGAAACCCTCACCAGTTATTATCATACCGTAAATGTAAGTATAACCTACGGATTTGATTTCGTTATCAGCGACATATGCATTATTGGAGTTTCTGAAGTCAACGGCATAAATTGTATCATATGAACCAACAACGTTTGAATAGGTAACGTTGATTTTATTATTCATAAATATAGCATTGTCTGACTCTTCAAGTACTATTCCTTCAGATATTGGGCTGCTTACCCAATTTCCACTACCTGCTGGAACTTCAGCCCATCCAACATCAGAGGAAACGAGTTTTGCAATAACTTTATTGTCGGCGATTCTAGTATTATTAGAACCGTATAGGCGAATAACATTATTGACTTCCCATCCGGTTGTAGCTCCCTCATAATTTATAACATTATTGAGGAGTTTTAAATTTGTAGCTAAATTAGCGACTATTGCATATCCGTTTGAATTTTCAACTGCATTGAAATTAATTTTAGCTGTATTGATTTCAACATCACTTACTTTATCAATAAGTATTGCAAAAGATTCATTGTTCTGATTAATTGTAATATTGGAAATTATAACATTGCTGGAATTTACATGAATGGAGATATTATTTAATATTCCATCACCGGCAACATTTACTGGACGGCTCAATATGATTGTATCGACACCGACATCTGATATTTCACCGCTGAATTTCAATTCGTTTGCTGTAACATTTTTTAATAATTCCCCTGATTCGTCGAAATACTCTTTGAAATTATCTTTTGTTACTACAGCACTTCCACCGTCACTTACTATTGAGGTATTTTCTTCAACAGCAAGAGGTTCATCAAATTGGCTTTCTTCATCAATTGTTACTGTATCAGTAGCATTATCACTAGCAAAAGCTACACTTACTGATAATAAGACTACAGAAAGCATTATTAATGTGATTAGTAAATTTTTTACTTTAATAATTCCACCTCTTTTTGAATAAATAATAAAAAATAATAGTCATGAATATTATACATTAATTAAAAATTAACTGACTATATGAGTATTAATATTAGTTTAAAGATATTTAAATTTAATTAAAGTATAGTTGAAAAAAGAGTAAAATGAAGGTTAAAAAAAATTAACCCTATTTTTTAATTTTAATTGTATTTTTTATTGTACAGCCACCATAACCGGAAGTAATAGTATATTTACCGACCTTTAAATTTTTAATATTAACAGTGGCAATACCTTTCTTGTTGGTTTTAGATTTATACTTTTTGCCTTTAATTTTAAAGGTTATTTTTTTGTTTTTTAAAGCTTTACCATTTTTATTTACAAGTTTTGCTGAAAACTTAATTCTTTTAGCTTTCTTTTTAACAATGTTTTTTGCAGATAAAACCGGGTTGAAAGTTATTTTATTGGATACAGAAAAACCGGCAAAACTGGCCGTAATAGTGTACTTACCTACACCCAGTTTAACTGGACATACTGCATATCCTGAGTTATCAGCTTTAACAGTGATTGTTTTACCATTGATTTTAAATGTAACAGTTTTTCCAGTAGCTGATTTTCCGTTATCATCAAATACACGGACTTTATATTTAACCGTATTTCCATAATAAACTGAATAATCCTTATCCCCGGTTATTGCTGTTGCAACATTAACATTGAAGCTGGCTTTGCTTTCACAATATTTACCTTCAGCCTGTGAGGTAACAGTTACTGCATATGATCCGCTTTTAACATAATCCGGCAGTATTACTTCACCATCAGCATTTGTAACAGCAGCATATGTAACAGTACCTACTTTAAGAGATACTTTCTTATTAGCTACTTTATCCCCATTGGAATCTTTTAAAATGGCAACCGGACTTTTAATACAAGCACTAGGATAACCAGTTATTATTACATTAAGTCTTGGTAAAACAGTAATGTTTGCCATTAGCACAATATCATTGAAGTTACTTAATCCGCTGATTTCAGTGCGAACACTATAATTGCCAATGTCAACTGATGCAGGCATTTCATAATTGATTTTGGCAAATCCGTTTTCATCAGATACAGTGGTTCCCATCACCACGTCTCTACCACGAATCATGGTGAATTTAACACCAGCACCTTTTAATGGGTTTCCCAAAGAATCAACTACTTTTAAACCAATACTTTGAGTGTCTCCTTGGATAATTAACATGTCCGGTATGATAACAACCGGATTTGCTTTTTCTATTTCAAATGATATTTTATATATGGAAACCTTGTAATTCTCTTTAAATAATTGTGCGGTGAAAATATATTCGCCCGGAGCATATGAATAATCGAATTTGGTTTTAAAACTTGCAAGACCATCGGATACTGTTGTCTGATTAATCAGCTGATTATCCACATCATAAAGATTAACTTTAGCTCCATTACAGTCTGCGGAAAATGTTAAGTTGAATTGTTCTTCACCAAGATATTCAATGAAACTGACAGAAATTACCGGGACATCTGCGATGAATTTATAGTTATTCAAAATAGTGTTTTTTCCTGTGCTGTTTACTGCAAGGTTGCCTGCACCCATTTTACAGTCAAGATAATTGTCCAAAACAGTATTATTCACTGCTTCATTATCTATTAAAACCGCATAGCCTGAAAGTGAAGTGATCATATTACTTTCGACATTATTGTTTGTGGAATTTGATTTAAGATAAATTCCTGCATTTCCGGAACCTAAACTGTCGAGATTTTTGATTGTAAGGGTTTCCCCACTGCCGTTAGTGAGAACAGTGTTTTCTTTAATCTGGTTTCTATTACCGTTTGAAAATATAATTCCATAAACATCCTTACCGTTTCCTGTGAGGTTATTTCGATTCAAAATGTTATCATTGGAATTATATCCCAGAATACCGTAAACCGCCTCTGAATTCAATTGAATTGAATTGTTGTTTGAAGTTGATTTATGAGACATTTCAAAGTATATTCCATAAGAAACTCCTGATTTTATATTAATAATATTATTTTCAATTAAAGTATCTTCAGATTCATCACCGATGATAATTCCTTCGGCACAGTAATTTCCTTCAAGTGTTATTATATTTGAAAGGAATTTGTTATTTGTTGCACCCTGACCAGTTGGAGCAGTGTGACCTGTTAAATACCCCAATACTCCCATACCATAAATGTAGTTGTCATTGGCTTTTATAAATACATTGTTTTGAGAAAAAATATTGTTATGACTGTTGAAATATAAATCTATTCCGACCAGTGAGTTTTGAGAAGAGTCATTTCCTATTACTGAGTGAGATTCATTTAATTTGGAAGTAACATTTACAGTGTTTCCAGAAACCAGATTATTTGATGAGTATAATAATAAAATTCCGTATGTCTGATAAATTTCTGAAACAACATGAGCATTGCTGGTTGAATAAGCCTCCCCATAGGAAGTTCCGTTGATTACAAGTTCATTACCATCAATACAATAAGATTTGCCGTCAATAACAAGCTCATTACCATCAATACAATAAGATCTTCCATTAATAACAAGTTCTTCACCGTCAATGCAATAGTGAGTGCCGTTAATTGTGATTCCGGTTGAATCGATTGAATAAGGAACTCCATCTATTACAAGTTCATTGCCGTCAATACAGTAAGACCTGCCGTCAATAACAAGCTCTTCACCATCAATGCAATATGATTTACCGTCAATAACAAGCTCATTACCATCAATACAATAAGATCTGCCGTCAATAACAAGTTCATTACCGTCAATGCATTTTTCAGGGGAGAATTTATATGCTTCACCGGTTCCAACTGTTTTAATCTTGTTTTTTATAAATGAACAGTCTTCGGATTCATAACAAAGAAGAGTGAAAGTTAAAAAGTCACCTTCAGACATCAGAGTGTTGTTTAAAACTTCCACGTCTACTGAGTCCAGTACATAAATGGCATATGCAGCTTTCGGGTCAGATACCTTAATTTCGCAGTTAGTGATTCTAACACCGTTTGCCTGATTAACGAAAATCCCCCATGCATTAACCCTACTGGCCCGTTCATTGATGATTTTTAAATTTTCAATCAGCACATTTCCACAGGTAACTTTGATAGTGGAATTATAAAATATTGCATTTCCTGTCAGTTTTACACTTTTAGTTATATATATTACTTCATCTGAAAATGTTCCGCTAAAGTTAAGAATATCGGAATCATTAACATTTGAGGTTAATCCTCCATTATCATTAATATAATTTCTTATAGAAGTTGGAGTGACATTGTGTGTTTTTCCTTTATAAATATATGTTGGTTTTGATGTGTCGATGACTCCTGATGGAGTGTTTATCTTTTTTCCATAAACAATGTTGCTTTCCTCATCAATATTGGAAGTATCTGCCTGAACACCACTTGCATCTATTGCATATTCATTATTGGTTACAACTATATTATTTGTAACTGTTATATTTGACGGCATTCTTTTGGAACTGATTTTTTCTATCAAAATCCCAACTCCCTTATCGGAAGTGATGATGTTTTTATCAACAATCAATCCTGATCCTTCGTCCTTTTGATTGATTCCTGAACCTAGTTCTGTGAAAACGGTATTGTTTGTGATAACTACATTTGATCCTCCGGCGACAATTCCCCTTCCTTTTAATGTAACGTTGACAAAATTGTTTTCAACAATTGAATTATCAATTGCTGATATCCCGGCACCTGTGGAGATGACTTTAGCTGCTAAAATCTGATTGTCTCTTACAAGTGAATTGTAAGAAGCTACGATACCGTATTCGCCTCCGCTTTCAATGCCCGGGTGATTGTAATCCGCTCCGGTAAGGTTGATGATTTTATTTTTTATAATTATATTACCAGCACCTGCGGTGGAAACACCTCTATAGCCTCCAATTATAGTATTGGAGTTTATAGTATTGTTGTTTCCCATTGCCTGAATACCATATGCCCATGACGTAGGCAGTACATTATAATGTATGGTATTATTATAAATATTGTTAAAATTGGAGTTTCCTCCATTTAACGGTCCTCCGGAATAGCTGGAGAGATAAATACCATTGGCATCATCTGCTTCAACATGGTTGTCATGAACATAATTGTAGTGGGAACCGCTTATGATCAGTGGAGGAGTTGATCTTGTAAAACTGCCATGACCATAAGTGATACCATATGCTTTTAGGTTATTGTCCATTACTTCATTGTTATTTGCATTGTTGGCTATGCAGATACAGTATGAAGATTTTCCAGTGTTTGTTATTGTACAACCCTGAATAATACAGTTGCTGGCTGAATTCAGGAAAATCCCATATGTTTCATCTTTAGTATTCTGTATTTTCAGATTTGTTATTGAACTTCCAGAGGCTCCGCTTGAAAATGTAATAATAGTATTTTTCATATTATTTGAAGCCGTTCCTGCAATATTGATTTTTTGGTTGAAAACAAATTTTTTTGCAGAAAAACTTCCATCCAGGTCAATTATATCACCTGATTTTACATTAGAAGATACTAAATTACCGTTAGAATCAAAATATTGATCATAATTGCTTTCTGTAATCGTATGTGAAGAAACAGTGATTTGTGAATCTTCCTGACTGACAGATAGAGAATCATCATAATAATTTATCCACAGATTATCCCTACCAGCCCCATTGCCTGCCACATCGGTTTCATTTACATCACAAGCACTAACGGTTGCAATAGAAACCAGTACAAACAATAAAACTAGAAAAATTTTAATTTTTCTCATAATATTATACCTCATCAAATTGACTTTGAAAATAAATTTTAAAATTTAATAAATTTTACTTTAAAAATTTTCATTATATTGTTAATTATGTTAAAAGACAATATTTAAAAATTACTAAAAAAAAATAAGTTTTAGATGATTATTTAATAATCATCATAATCCTGATCATTTCTTAAATAACCAACTAAGAAAATTGCAATCAGTAAAATAACAGCAATAATAACAAATATTGGCATGCTTGATTCAGTGGAACTTGAAGATTTTGCAACAGATTTCTCAGAAATCTCATATGATTTAGCTCCACCTGTACTTTCACCACCAGAAGAGGCATCCTGTGATGAAGATGAATCAGCAGCAGACTTGGCATTACCTGACTCGGATGCGTCAAGACCCACAGCAGTTTTACCCCCTGAATTGGATCCGTCAGATTTTGACTGCTGTGAAGTACTGTTTGACAATACATTAGCGTTCTGATTGCCTGTTTCACCGGATTCAGCGCCCGTACCATTATTGCCCTGAGTTCCTTGAGTCTCCATTTCTTTGTCCATCTGATATAACGGTTCGGTTTCAGTTGCCTGAGCCAATATTTCTGCAAATTTTTGTTTTTGAGCCGGAGTCAGAGAACTCAGCTGAATAATTTCAGAATTCCATGCAAGATTTTTACATGTGTGGTGACAACATGCAACACCATAGTCAATTACGCTCTGCATATATGCATCAACCAAATTCTGAACAGTACCTGCATCTCCGTCCCAAATTCCCTGCTGAGCCATATATATCATCCAGGCCATTGAGGACTGTGATCCCGCTGCCAGAGTGTTACTGTTAACACCAGAATTAATGGAAAGTATTGTATCGGACAACTGGTTTCCTAATTCCCTGTTCAAATTCTCCCCGCCCAATACGGTTGTGGCGTAGAAATTCTGGAATCTGGAAGCATAAGCGTTCATTCCAGCGGGAGTTTTAACCAGTGCATTATAATATTGGGGGTTTAAAAGAATACTTCTGATTTCAAAATCCAGTTCTTCCTGATAGGTTCTTGAAATATATTTGTTTTTATTCCTTATATCAAAGAAAGCAGTATCCGGTTTGTCTTTACCTGATTTTTCCTTCAATACATTAGCTGCATTATAAAGACCTCCGAACCAGTCATAGTAATCGTCTGAATCGAATAATCTCCAGCTGCTGTCAAAGTTTTGAGTGATTACATCAACATTATCAAGCAGGTATTCATAAGTATCCCTTTGTTTTGTAACAACTATATTTCCCTTTTCATCCAAAGTCCATGAGTATGACACCTTATTAAGATAAACATCCATTGCGTATTCATTGATTGAATCTATATTCCAGTCGGCAGTGTTAGGAATGAGATTTGACATTCCAGTTCCTTCCAATACATTACCCGGAAGTCCGAATAACCTGTCAAGATGAGGATTTTCCGCATAATGTTTGATAACATAATTGTTGGTTTCATTTTCACCAGCTGCATTCGCTGCAAATTCAACAGCTCTCAGCATCCATGTAATCCAGTCTTTGTTATTTGTCACCATACTTGCAAAAACATCTATTCTTGGTCTGTTGACAACAGAACCGTCATTTAATGTTATTGTTAACTCTTCAATTGGAATCTGTTCCACTCCAAGAACCTTACCGTTGTCCGCCCATACAGGTTTGCATCCCAAAAAGTACATGAACTCGGCAACACCAATACCTTCAGTTCTAGATATTTCTGTACCCCACAGGATTAATGAAGTTAATTCAGGCCATTTTCCGTGCTGTTCATAATAGTTTGCAAGAAGCATGTCAACAATTCTAACTGCAGAATTATATGCTGCCTGCGAAGGCATTCTTGTCGGATCAGAAGCATATCCATCATATCCTGTTGGTATTGAATCCCCATATGAAGGATCAGCGAACAAACCGGCTTTAACATATTTTCCACTTAACGCTAGAAGAATTGCATTCCATTCATTATTCAGACGAATATTTGAAATAATATCCTCACAATAAAGTGTTGAATTATATAATCCTGTGCCTTCACCAATGCCTAACTCTTTGTTCAGATTTTCTGCTGATTCACCTTCAACTAAACGGGTTGCGTATTCCTTTAGGAATGATTTTATTTCATCAGCTTCAGACTGGTATTTGAGATTTCCCTGAATATCATCATAGAATTTCAAATCCTTAAGCTTAGGATAAAGGAATCCCAGTAACTGGTCATAAATCTTTGTTTGAGAAGTTGCAATAGTAATTACCTCTTCACCAAGTTCATAACCAGTTAAAATCTTCCCCAAATGGTGAAGACCGAATGTATTGAAATCATCTTCCATATCATCCAGATATATATGGAGTTCATCAATCCAGTTCTGGAAAGTTTCATCATCGGATATGTTTCTAAATCCTAATGCAGGAGCCAGTTCCAAAATCATTTCCTTATAGGATTCGGCATTTGAAGATACGTTTAAGCTTACCTGTTCATTATAGTAATTAATATAATTTTTCAGGGTTGTGTAATTACCATAGAGTTCAGAGGAAACCATTGCCGGAGTCATATGAGTAATCAGTAAAGCGGAACTCCTGTCTCTTGCAACCATAGCTTCACCTGGATTAGAAACAATGTAAGGATAAACTGTTGGAATTAATGTTAATTCGAATGTCCAATCTCCGGGAAACGCTCCCAAATTAATACCCGGTAGCCATTCCAAAGTTCCATGAGTACCCATTGAAATAATAGCATTCATTTTAGCTGTTTTTTCCATCCATTTGTAAAACGCCACATACTGCTGGTGAGGAGGTATGGTTAGACTGTGATAATCCTGCACTTCCTCCCAACCTCTGCTCGGCTGGAAAGTGACAAATACATTACCAAACCATACACCAGGTATTACAATATATTTTTCCTTATAAACCATTGCAGGACCTAATCCGTCCTTCCAGTACGATATCATCTGGTTGAACAAATCATCATTAACATCACATGTCAGATGCTCAAAGTCGCTTAAGGAAATGAGCTGATGATGTTCCATCAGATAATCCCAGTTTTCTTCGACATAAGTATTAAGCAATCCCTTTGCCCATGAACCCTTATTGTTCATGTCAAAAATCAGCTGAGTTAAATTATATAATGAAAGCAGGTTTACACGAGTCCTGTTAATCAGATAAGAATCATCGGAATTGATAATCCACTGATATGTGTTGTTTACGGAATTTGAATACTCAAAAAACCCTCCAATATCATAACCCTGATTATACAGCTGATAAAGCAGTTCAAAAGTACTGTTGAAAACATCCAAATAGGAAGCACCAATTTCAGCTTTACCCGGAGGATAATTATAAAGCATTATTGCAACCTTTTTATCAGAATTATTTAAATCATGCAAATCTGCCCATTTACAGTTTAGCTGAACCATCTTATCAACGCCTTCCTGGATAACATGAGAAATACCCAATGAATCAACATATGATAATGCAACCTGACCGAACACTCCTTCAAAACTCGGATATGTTACCATGAATGTCCATTCAACCTGAGGCCCCAATTCACTCAGATAACTGTATTCTGAAATTTCAACAATTCCTTTAAGAACATGCAAATCTATATCTGTCAAATCCGGTTCTGCAGTGCCGTTGGCATAATCCAAAGACCAGCTGCATAGGGAATTTACCGCTGAAATACCAACAGATGAAAGTGAAGAGATTTTGTTTAAAATTGAAGACATAGGAGGCTGTGTTCCAGTCTTAAACACGTTGAACGCAGGTCTTCCGTTAGCTTCATATCCTCTGATAAGGGCATCTGAAACTTCTTCACCACCATAATATGAAGCAATAGCTATAAACGGTTTATCCGGATGGAATCTGGCAATATAATCATTTTCAAATTTCTTGAACAGTGCTGTCGGATCAAGTTCCTCAATAAGCCAGTCAACATAATTTTCAGTCATCCAGTTCAAACTGCCGTCTGAACTGTGAGTGTAACCAGGATTTTCACGAATCCACTGATTGATTAGTTTTCCTTCAGGCACTAATGTATATAAACCTAAATCCGGATGGTAAAAACCGCATTCAGGAGACATTAAAGGCGCATTATTCTCATCAAGAGTTGGATTGGTATATTTGTTGGGATTAATCAGATAGCGAACATAATCCAGATAGTTTCTCATGTTGCTTTGCAGGATGTCGGATTCAGCAATGTCTCTTGCCTGGAAATATGAACCAATATAAGTGTTTTCTATTGTATCGAAAGTATTGTTCTCAGCTGATGCTCCAATTATATGAATGCCCGTGTTGTTTAAAATCTGTTTTGAAAACACACTGAATGTGTATGCGACATTATATTTTGCATTAGCCGGAGATCTTAACAGAAGTTCCTTCAGATATTGGGATGTGAGAACACTGTATGCTGCTTCAGAAAACATATCGATGTGAATGTAGTTTGCATAATCAGCCAGCCATGCCCTGGATTTGTCGAAATCTGTTGTACTGATATAAGCTATTCTTTTTGACATGTTCATCAGCAAGTCAACCTTTTCATTGTGGGAGTTATAGTCCACCAGAAGGAGAATATCAGGGACAAACTGAATTCCCTTTATATCGACCGTTCCGCTTTTTTTGGTGAAATCAATATTGTCATAAACCAAAGGTTCGTAGGTGGAATATGAAACTTCCAGATAATATTTCAAAGATCCCAGACTCGTGATTTTAACATTACCCTTTGAATCTGTTTTATGTGTTGAAATCAGGTTTCTGTTAGAATCAAAAACCTTTACTGTTGCTCCTTCAAGATCAAATCCGTCCTCACTCCAGGTTTTACCATTTTCATTATAGGAATCTTTAACATTAACAACATTAATCACATTATTTCCCGCTTCAAGGATTCCCTCATCTATGTGAGAAGTCTGAACTTTTGAAGCATCCTGGATTTGCTCTATTTCTTCCAAATCACTTGGAGCATTCACCACATCAGATACTGTTTCATTGTCTCCTGCAAACACCGCGCTTACAGTGAATACAAGTAATATTGAAATAATTAACAATAATAACAATCTATTATCTATTTTCATGATTTTCACCTCCTTTATGCCTATTGAAACCATAGCAAAATCAATTTTCTACTATAAGTTTAAATTTGATTTGAAAACATATAAAATTAACTAAACTTAATGAAAATTAGAACCTTACTATAGTATATTACCTTAAATTTATTAACTTTAACAGACAAATAATTAATCATGTCAATCAATGAATCACTTGACCAACAAGAAATCATCGACCTTAAAAAAGAGTTAAAAAAGTACCAAAAAGGAATATAAATTATACCA
>CACYBU010000154.1 GCA_902772665.1 uncultured Methanobrevibacter sp.
ATCGTAACAGTAATGGATATCTTGGATTTCTTTGGTGGAGGAAAAAAATTCAACATTATTGAGAAAAAATACGAAGATAATTTCCTGGCAGCTATCAACGACCCTGTAAAGGAAATCATGACTCGTGACATAATCACAGTTTCATCCAAAGCTTCAATCGGCGAGACAATTGAAACAATGTTATCCAATCAGGTAGGAGCTATTCCTATTGTTGATGCTGACGGCAAACTCGCAGGTATTGTAACTGAAAGGGACATAGCTTTATCTTTAACAGGTGTTGTTGGTAAAGACACCGTACAAGATTTCATGAGTCCGAAAGTATTCACTACCACTCCTGGAACTCCGTTAGGGGATGCATGTAAAATCATGGTAAGAAACGGTTTAAGAAGAATCCCTGTTGTTGGCGGTGAAGCTGATATTTCCAAAGCCGCCAAAAAACTGTTAGGTATCTTAACTTCTACTGATATTATCAGATTCTTAAATGCAAAAGAATTATTCGACAATTTAAATTCCAATCTAGCAAGTGACGTATTGGAACAGACCAAAATTTCTGATATCATGGCTAAGGAACCGATTACCGTTGAACCTATCATGACTGTTGGTGAATTATGCGAAGTTTTCGCCGAAAATAACATAGGTGGAGTTCCTGTTGTTAAAAATGATGAAGTAATTGGAATTATCACTGAAAGAGACATATTGAACGCAGTTAAAAGATATTAAAACGCATACATAATATTAAAAAATGGGAGATGATAATATGCAAATCAAGAATTTGATGTCTGAGGATGTAATTACCATAGACAAGGATCAAAATCTTTCTGATGCTTTAAAGCTATTGCGCAAACACAACGTTTCACGTTTGCCGGTAACTAACAATAAAGAATTGGTGGGTATTATTTCTGAAAGAGATATTGCCGATAAACTCGGTTCTTCAAAATATGAAAGTATGCCTGCATCAAGACTTCATATTTCATCTGTAATGGTTAAAGATGTATTGACAGTTCCTGAAACCATGCAATTGGGTGATGTGGCAAAATTAATGCTGGACAACCGTATTGGTTCCGTTCCGGTTATTGATGGTGATGATAAAATGGTTGGAATAGTATCCAAGGCCGATTTTGTTACCCTTGCAGTGGGAATTGCTTTTGACAAGATTACTGTTAAGGAAATCATGTCTAAAGATTTAACAGTAGTTTCACCAACCGAAAGACTTGTTCATGCTAGAAGGCAGATGATTGAATCTCACATAGGTAGAGTTCCTGTTGTGGATGCTGAGGAACTGGTTGGTATTGTAACCTCCAAAGATTTAATGAGAGCTTTCATAGACTTCAGGAAAAAAGTACCTGAAAAATACCAGAAATCTCAAATCAAGGAGGTTTTAGTTGGAGACGTCATGTCTTCCAATCCAAAATTCACTTCCAAAGATACTACCATATCTGAAGTGGCCAACATCATAATTGAAATCGGATTCAACGGTTTGCCAGTTGTTGAAGATGGTCATGTCATTGGTATTATAACACAAACTGATATTTTAAGACTGATTGAAAAATTGGAATCTTAATTTATCAACTTTTTTATTTTTTTTTGGTGATTAGCATTACATTAATATCATTTTTAGGGCCGAAAGGAACATTCACTCATGAGGTGGCCAATTTAATCGGTGATGAGTTAATACCTTACTGCACTATTCCTGCAGTAATGGAAAGCGTTGCCGGGGGTGAAGTGGATTTTGGTGTCGTGCCGATTGAAAACTCAATTGAGGGGCCAGTTGGCATTACCCTTGATTCACTGGCTCACAAGTTTGATTTAAAAATTTATAATGAAATAATCATTCCGATTAATCAGAATCTGATTGTCAATCCAGGATGCCGGATGGAGGATATCCGAGACGTTTACTCCCATGCTCAGGCCATTGCACAGTGCCAGAAATTCATATCTTCTCATAATATTCAACCCCATTATGCCATAAGCACTGCAAATGCGGCTAAAAGTATCATAGGTGATGAATCCAAGGCTGCTATCGGTAACGTTAAGGCGGCTGAGATTTATAATCTTGACATTTTAAGAGAGAATATTCAGGATACGGACAACAATGAAACCAGATTCATAGTCCTTTCAAACAATGACCATGAACCCACAGGCAAAGACAAGACATCAATTATCTTTTCGATTTATGAGGACCGTCCGGGTGAACTTTATAAAATACTGGGAATTTTCCAGAAAAATAACATAAATCTCACTAAAATAGAATCCAGACCTTCTAAAAAAGGTTTGGGCAGATACTTGTTTTTCATAGACTTTTATGGTCATAAGGATGACGGTATGATTGAAAATATTATTTCAGAGATTAATGATAACACATATTTTTTGAAAGTTTTAGGTTCATACCCTAAATTTTAGGCAACATTTAAATTATTGTTTTAATATAATTAATATTATGATAATTTCAGGGGAGGGTAGGTATGTCAGATGATAGAGATAAACTTCTTCATATTATGAGCAGTTTGGAAGTGGATTATAAGTCAGGAAAGATTTCCGCTGAAAAATACCGATATTTCCGATCAAAATATGAGGATAAGTTAAATGCTATTGATGCAAGGGATGCTACCCAGCGTATCAGGTCTATGCAGGGTAAAGCTTCAACTCCTAACACTACTAAAAAGAGTAGCAAACCTGCCAGAGATAAGAAAAAAGAAGAACAGGATCTGGTTCAAAAGTATATTATTAATCCTAAAAAGGATGATGCAAAATACAATAAAAAGAAAAAATCATCAATGAACAGCACTACATTCAGAGTACTAGCAATCACAGTACTTGTCATTGCATTCACTGCCGGCGTTGCCTATGGTATTTTTAATCTTGATACCGGACCGGCTTCTAATGCCGATGTGGTTGCTATTGTAGAAGATACAGCATTCCCTGAAATTAGTGCAGTAGTAAACACCACTCAACTAAACGACACTTCAAACGTTACTTATGTTGAAGACACAGATGATGACAAGAACAACCAGGAGATTGAAACCACAACGGAAACCACTACACAAACCACAACGGACACACAGGACAGTTCACAGTCAAACAGCCGAGATTCAAGTTCAAGCAGTGACAGTCACACTTCGTCTAGTGACAGTCACACTTCGTCTAGTGACAGTGACTCAGGCTCAAGCAGTGACAGCCACACTTCGTCTAGTGACAGTGATTCCGGATCAAGTGATGGGGGCGGACAGTAAAGGAGGATTATTGTCATGAAAAATAAGATTATAATTGCAGGCATAATAACATTAATAACTGTAATATTTTTAGTTTCCGGTGTTAGTGCAGATAATAATAATACCGATAATAAAACTACTATTCAGACACTGTCAAAGGGAGGACTTGTAATTCATTATCCTTCAGACTGGGGTGTTTCCCAGGCCAAGTCCAATTATTCAATAATGTCAATTTCCAAATTGAATTCCATCGACGGAGCAGGCGTCGGTCAGGTCAACGTCAACGTTGAGAAAAAACCTGTTGAAGGAGATTTCAATTCATTTGTCAATTCAACTTACATGTCCATGCCATATGATTCAGCATTTAATCTGCTTTCCTCAGGTGAATCAATAATAGGTGACAGACAGGCATTGGAATATATCTACACTTCAAACGATAACGGAATGGAAAGGGAACATAAGGCCGTCTGGTTTGAAAAAGGTGGACAGGCTTATGTACTATTATATAGCGCACCGATAGATCAGTTCGAACAAAATTTATATGTGTTTGATTACATCTTGTCAGATATTCAAATCAGATAACCGGGAGTTTTTATGATTATTTTATGTGTTACTGGTAGCATCGCAGCTACCGAATCTATTAAACTGGCTCGTGAACTTAGAAGAAACGGCCAGGACGTTAAATGTTTCATGAGCGATTCTGCCTGTGAGATTATCCATCCCAATGCAATGGAATTTGCAACAGGTCATGAGGTTGTCACTGGACTGACAGGTAAAATCGAGCATGTCAGATATTCACAGGAAGATTTGATACTCGTAGCGCCGGCCACCGCAAATACCATTTCCAAATTTGCATATAAAATTGCCGACAATCCGATTTCAACTCTTTTAATCACTGCCCAAGGGCATGACACGCCAATTATCTTTGTTCCTTCAATGCATGATTCAATGTATCGTGCCATCAGACCAAACATTGATAAAATCAAAGAGGAATGTTCAGCATCATTTATAAAACCAAGGATGGATGAAGGTAAAGCCAAATTCCCTTCAAAAGACGACATTGTTCTCGAATCATTGAGAACAATTAATTTAAATAAAAAGGTTTGAATCTATGAAGGGTAAAAAGATTCTGATAAGTCTTGGAGGGACTTATGAACCGATTGACTCTGTAAGGGGTATTACCAACAAGTCTTCAGGTAAAATGGGTTTGGCACTTGCTCGCGAAGCATACATAAGAGGCGCTGATTTGACACTGGTCGTCGCCAATGTCAGCGTTGAGATTCCTTCTGTTTTTGATGTTGTCCGTGTTGAAACGGGAAAACAGATGAATGATGCAGTGTTAAGACTGGTTCCTCATTTTGATATTTTCATATCCGCAGCAGCGGTTTCTGATTTTGAGTTTAAAAAACAGTCCAACAAAAAAATCGATTCGTCAAGTTCACTGTTTTTAAATTTAAAACCAGCAACAAAAATTATTCGCCGGATTAAACAGATTAATCCAGATATTTTTTTAGTGGGCTTTAAGGCAGAGTTCAATATTTCAAAATCTGAAATTATTGAGTGTGCCAGACGCCAGATTGAAGATGCCGGCACAGACCTTGTTGTTGCAAATGATATTTCAAAAGAATCATGTAAATTCGGTTCAGATAACAATGAGGTTCTGATTGTTGATAAGGAGGTTTTAACAGTTCCCCTTGCTTCCAAAAATGAGATTGCAAAAAGCATCTTGAATGTAATTTCTAAAAAAATATGATTTCATCTATATCGCTTTAACATTTCACTATTTTATAAACTACATGTCTTTATATTGATTATAAGATTTATAATTTTTAAGCTATTTTTATTAACAGTAATTTAATGAGTTGTTCTTTTGATATTATGGCATGATTTTCGAAGGTAATTTTTTTGAGAAAAATTATTCATCTGAAATAAGGGATAATTTTTAAAATCTGTGTTTTCACCAATTTCAGTTTCTAAATTGCAAAGCCGATATTGATATGATATCATCTTCATGCCATAAACTGGGAGGGTATAATTTTTCGGTGAACTGAATAGGCTCATGGGCGGTCAAATGTCCTGTTGAGTAATACTTTTTAGATTAAATCAACAAGAGTATTCTTTGAAAAAAAGTCTTTAAATAATGAGTATTTTTAAAAAATAAGTTCATGCCTTTAGGGTTAAGTTAAATGGAGTAATTAATAGAGTGAAAGAGCCTAAAGGACTTTTCAATGAACTCTTATTTTATTTGCATTAGCATTTATTATATTTAATTTTATAGTATAAAAACCTATTCAAATAATACTTTTTGACGGTTTTTGTAGTATTTTTTTAATTTTCTCAAAGCTATTTTTTCACTCATCCGACTGTGAAATTCCACTGATATTTTTTAAAAATTTTTCTTTAATTGATAATGATTAATCAACTTTTTTGTGATAGTGTTGATTTGAGATTTGGTTGATTTTAAAAAATTTACATTGTGATGTCCTTTCATTATTGTGTGATTCTGATTTGAATGTTTGCATGTTTCGGATTCAGATCTTGTTCAATGTAAAACTTATAATTTTTTATTTTAGTTTGTAATATTTTTCAAAATTTTGAACATAATTCTTTTAATGGTATTTAGATTTATCTGCCATTAACACTATCTCCTTTTACAAATATATTAATTGTACATTGAATTTTTCATGTGATGAAAATTTCTAAAAAATCTAAGGCCTCTGTTTTTTGAATCAATGTATGACAGTATTTCTCAGCTAGCTTTGTCTTGGAATATGATATGTTTTTTCTCTAAATCAGATTTGGGATAAAAATATATCTGAATAATGATTAGATGCAGTGTTGAAATAATATGTTTCCAATAAGCTTCGAAATATCCTATACTTACTGCTCTTAAAATGAGTTTTCTATTCTAAGTTATTTAAGGCATCATATATTAAATTTATGATTTTCGTTTTTTACTTCCGATTGTGATTTTCAATTGATACTTAAGAATTTTCACATTAAGAGCAATATTTACAGGATAATGTAAAATTGTAGCCATTATTAAATTCATATTTAAAAATAAACCAATGCCTATCATTTAATTGAAAACTTTATATATTAATTCACCACATAATAATCAATATATCGATGAGCCAAAGTATGCAGTGAAGATGGAATAAATGGTTTAATGCCTAATTTTAATGGAGGCGGACCTTCTAAACTAACAATACCACAAAAACTAGAATTTGGAAAATATGCTTTATTTGAGTGATGAAGAATTAATAGGGTCTTAGATTTTGCTGCTCGCATAGTGAATGGTATGAGTTCGATTTCCAGAAAGGAATTATCACAAATCTTGTTGGTGGATGGTGGTGATGATTAATGAAAGAATCTCATAGAAGAAGGGGAATATTGATAAAAATGCTACATCGGAGCAATTAAAAGTAAAAAAGTTAAAGTAGTGCAGTCAACCATTGATGCCAATGATTTCAAACAACCTAGTAAATCAAAATCAAAGACCACCAAAGACAACACTAATCAAACTAAGCTAATGGCAGGTAGAGAAGAGCCATATGACAAAAAACTACCTCTGAGGGCATCTATGTCGATGAAAACGGAGTATACTATTATGTTGTTCCACACTGCTCCCATTGTAAATCAACACGAGTAACAAAACATGATACCAATAGAACACCTATTTTATTCCAAGGAAGGAAAAAAGGAATATGTCGAAGTCAAAAAGTATAAATGCAAATCATATGGAAAAGGAATCCAAGTAGAGTTTAAAGATGAATTTAAAAAGAATCCAGGATTGACTGTAAAAATCAACGAAATAATCAAAAAAATTAATTCACTACATTGGATTTCACTAAGAGACATAAAAAAGATAATTAAATTAATAATGGGATTATCAATTAGTCATGAGTACATCCGCAAAGCCAAAATAATCACTAAAGAGTTATTTTGGAGAGATGAAACCATCGTTGCTCCAGATTATATTAACTACGATGTTCAATGGATTCT
Organism: uncultured Methanobrevibacter sp.; assembly: GCA_902772665.1. GTDB lineage: Archaea > Methanobacteriota > Methanobacteria > Methanobacteriales > Methanobacteriaceae > Methanocatella. The sequence continues at coordinate 7,215 of CACYBU010000154.1, forward strand.
TACAGATTCCGGATGGTCATATCTTCACATGGCTGTTGATTATAAAACTAAAAAGATAATGGCCGTTCAATTAACACAGGATGAAAAAAAGGAAACCACTCGAAAATTTTTTGACAAGATATATAACATTTGCCCTAAAGTGATTATAACAGATTTAAAACCATGGTATCGTGAATTAATTAGAGATGAAATGCACATTGAACATCAGGAATGTTTGATACACTTTAGAAAAGATCTAAACAGAAAAATCAAAAAAGAATTAAGAAAAATTAAAAACGAAATTCAAGGACGAATATTATTTGAGAATCCAGACATCAGCGATGATGAATTAAAAAAATCAAGTTGATGAAATAATGGAACCGATTTCAGAGGAGTACTGGTCTTATAAAAGATGAAGTAATGAAAGCCTTTGAAATAGAAGATTATGATGAATCCAGTCAATACATTCAGGAGTTAAGAAAAAAAGCTAAAAAGTGCCCTAAACTGATATGCAACTATTTGCATAAATATTTTTTTTGATATCTATCGATGCTTAATTTTATACAAGCATGGGGATTATAAAGGTAAAATTCCATCTAATAATAATTTAAGTGAATCAAAAATGGGGTGGTGTGCTTTAAAATCTGAAAAACGAAAATATCGAAAAGATTTAGGATTTTTCAATCATGTAGTATCTAGAATAATATTTTCGGGAGATATTTAAAAAAGGCACCCACATTTGACAGCGCCGCGCCTCCAAGAAAGATAAAAAATATTTATATGACATACGAAGGAATAATGAATAGGATTATTTTAGCAGATTTGCGATGGATGCAAAAGCACATATCGATGAAAACTAAAATAGAGTTAGCCTCACAAAATAGGAACCTTGCCCTTTTTAGGTATTTGTATTAAATATAAATTCTTGTTATGCCTTCAATTCTATTAAAATCGCTGTCAAATGAAACAATTGTATCAATATTATTATTAAACATACTTAATTATATTAAACAATCAGAATAATTGATGGTATATTTATAATTTTGCATTAACTTTATGGCGTTTATATAATCCTCATTTTCAACATAATAAATTTCATCCATACTTAATAAAAAATTAATAATATCCTCTCTAACATTTCTA
>CACYBU010000155.1 GCA_902772665.1 uncultured Methanobrevibacter sp.
CAAAGTTGACGGAGACAAAATTGAGAGAAAAAACCAAATTTGTCCTCGTTGTGGTGAAGGTGTATTTATGGCTGACCATGGTGACAGGGTTGCTTGCGGTAAATGCGGATACACTGAAATGAAAAAATAGATTTTTTTTTAAATCTTTTAATTTCTTTTTTTATTATTTATTTTTTTAGTTTTTAATTATTATTTTAGAAGGGATTTTTTTGGATAATATTAGGAATGGTCGTTTTAAAACTGGAATGACTGATGAAGCTGCTGTTTATACTTCATCACTTGAAGCAGACAAACTTCTTTTTGAAGCTGATATTAAAACTAACTTTGCACATACTTCAATGCTAAAGCATGAAGGTATCATTGACGAGGAAATTGCCGATAAAATTTTATGTGCTCTGGATAATCTCCGGGAAGAGGGTTATGAAGCCTTGGTGTTTGACCCTTCTGTTGAAGATGTTCACATGGCCATTGAAAATTATGTAACCTCTAAAATAGGTCCTGAAGCAGGTTTTATGCATACCGCAAAATCACGTAACGACCAGGTTGCATGTGATGTGAGACTGGTTTTAAGGGAAAAGATAACTGAAATTCAAATAGGTATTCTGGAGTTTATTGAAGGCTTAAACGAAATGGCTGGAGAGCACTTGGAAGATGTGTTCATCGGATTTACCCATCTCCAGCACGCTCAACCAATCACAATAGCTCATCATTTGATGGCTCACGTACAGGCTTTAAAAAGAGATTATGAACGTTTTGAGGATACCTACAAGCGTGTTAACTTAAATCCGTTGGGTTCAGCTGCAATGGCTACTACCAGTTTTCCAATTAACAGGCAGTTAACCACAGATTTACTTGGATTTGACGGGTATCTGGAAAATTCCATGGATGGAGTTTCCACAAGAGATTTCATTGCAGAAGCGATATTTGACATGGTTTCACTTTCCACCACACTGTCTAAAATCTGTGAAGAGCTGGTATTGTGGAGTACTTATGAATTCGGTGTTATTGAAATGGCTGATGAGTATTCATCCACTTCTTCTATTATGCCACAGAAGAAAAATCCTGATGTTGCTGAACTTGCAAGGGGAAAATGTGCTATTGTCAATGGTGAATTGGTGACAGTTCTAACAATCCTGAAAGCTATTCCCTATACTTATAACAGGGATTTACAGGAAATTACTCCTCATTTATGGAATTCCATTAAGGTAACTCAGGACACATTATCCATCGTAACCAAAATGTTGCTTTCTGTTGAATTCAAAACTGACAGGTGCGCTGAGCTTGCAGGCAAAAATTTTGCAACGGCAACCGATCTGGCAGATATTATGGTTCGTGAAAAGCAACTGCCGTTCAGAACAGCACATAAAATCGTTGGAAGAATTGTTAATGAATCTATGGCTAATGATATGGTTGAAAAGGACATTACTTCCGCATTTATTGATGGTATTGCTGTTGAACTGGGTTTTGATGAGTTGAACTTGTCTGATGAGTTAATTCAGAATGCTTTAAATCCTGTGGAAAATGTCAGGATTAGAGCGGTTCCAGGTGGTCCTGCACCTGAGATGGTTGAAACTGCCAGAATTAACATTAAATTATTTTTGAATGTTGAATTTGAGAAAAAGGGAATTTAACTATCCCTTATATTTTTTAATTTTAAAATTATTTAGGTTTACCTAAACTTTAAATAGTCCAAACAACAAAAATAGTATTGCCGGGATAATCATCGATTGTCTGGCAGATGTGGGACATTACTGGAATTACTTATCATTTTGTAAGTATGGCTCAGCTTCTATTAATGTCTCATAACTCTTATTTAACCTTATTGAAACTCCAAATCAAATCAAGAGCCTCACCTGGTTCCAATGCACCGGAGCGGGTTTCCCTTAAAATCCTCTGGATTGAAAATTTTCTCATATGAGGATATTTTTTGTGAACCTCATAAAGAAGGGGACATCCGAAACCTTTAAATGTCTGCAAATCATAGTTTCTGATTAAGGATTTTATCTCCTGCTTACCGACACTTAAACTTGCCGGAAGGTTCAGTCGATATAATGAATCGTCCTGTATATTTATGCATTGACTACCTGTTGCAAGCATATCTCCGAAGATAATTATAGGTATTTCGTTATCTTTTGCATATTCTTTAACAAGTTCGAAGGTATTTTTCGAACATCTTCCACAAGGATGTACAGTTCCTGTAAAAGATTCACTGATGATATCAGAGTAATCCACCGTGATATATTCATGCTTGATATCAAGGGATTCGGTTATAATCCCGATATTTTTCTTGAACTGATTAGGCAGAATTATCGTCCCAGGATCAACTGTAACGGCAGTAGGATTGAAACCAAGTTTTTTAGCTAAAATCAGCGAAAAGCTACTGTCAACTCCACCTGAAAGTGCAACAATGGCTTCACACTCATCAGACTCCTCAAAGGAGTTTTCATTAAAATATGTATTGAAATCAAAACTGTAAATATTGTCCAGTTTGTAATCAATTGTCTTTTCAAGATTTCCAAGTCCAACAGATCTCAGATTAGTGTTTCTGATAGTCTTTGAGGATAATTTTAGTTTATAGTTCTTATTTAAAAAATCACCGTATGATTCAACATGAATACTTTTTAAACCAAGCTTTTCCCTGAGCCTACCAACAACCCAACCTCCCTTGCCGATAATAGCTGATTTATCAGGTCTGTCCTCGGTAATAATCCATAACTCGCTGTTTTTAAAATAGATTTCTTCAATGAAAATATTTACCCTGTCATGACCTATCTCTTCTCTTATGGCATTGACTTCATCGAGAATAAATTCTTTTGTAAACATTTAACTCATGTCTTTGGTAACGCTAATGCTTTTGCAGGAATAAAGTTCGGGTTTGGCTATTATTTCAAGAGCTACCTTTTCAACGGACTCAATATGGGAAACGTAACCTTTGGCTGTTTCACCCTTTTCAGTGATTACATACTCGTTTTCATCACCGTAAATCAGATACCCTACCCTCAGGACGGTATAATCAAGATTGCTGTTTTCAATGATTTCAGCGGCATCCCTGTTTGGAATCTGCTCATCTTCATTGGCCACATTGAATTCACCACCGTTTTTCTCTTCAAGTTCATTGTAGATTCCGACAACGCTCATCCAGATGACTCTTTTCGGATTTACTTCAACAAGATTTCTTGCAATTTCCGGCTGGTCAGGACCTGAAACAGCACAGTAAACAATATTTGAGTCTTTTAAAACTTTTTTCAAATCTTTCAACTTTGTCGCATCAACATTCATCGCTTTTGTCCTATGATTTTCCCCAAAAATTCCTTCAGCAGATTTTGAAAGTAAAGTCAGATTGTTATCAGGATTTGTAAGCAGTTTTGCAGTAAATTTTCTACCAAATTTTCCGGTTGCTCCAAGTAATGCTATGTTCATAATTATTCACCTTTTAGATAATATTTTAAACTTTGTAGTATAAATATATGAATATTATTGATTTGAGGCTAATGATGGAATATAGAAAGTTAGGAAAAACAGGTATCGAAGTATCTGAAATAGCATTTGGGGCGGAATTTCTAGTTGAAAGGCCATATGAAGATACTGAAGAGTTAATTAAGGCTTGTGAAGATAATGGGATTAATTTCGTTGACTGCTGGATGAGCGAACCGGACGTGCGCTCTCATCTTGGCCGTGCAATCAAACCCAACCGTGATAAATGGATTATACAGGGGCACATAGGAGCAACCTGGCAAAACGGCCAGTATGTAAGGACACGTGATATGAGCAAGGTAGTTCCAGCATTTAAAGATTTCATGGAAAGATTTCAGATGGACACTCTTGATTTTGGAATGATTCACTATGTGGATTTGCTTGAGGACTACACCGAAATAATGGAGGGTCCGTTTATGGAATACGTCCGCAGATTGAAATTGGAGGGAACTGTAAAACACATCGGCCTGAGCACACACAATCCCGAAATAGGAATTCTTGCAGCCAAAAACCCTGAAATTGAACTTCTAATGTTTTCAATAAATCCTGCATACGACATGTTTGGAGCAATGAAGGACATTGAAGAGTATAGAAAGGAGGATGCATTTGACAATGACCTGTCATCAATCAATCCTTTAAGGGCGGAAATCTATGAACTATGTGAGAAAAACGGAACTGCACTAACTGTAATGAAAGGTTTTGCTGGTGGAAATCTTTTAAGAGATGAAACATCTCCATTCGGTGTAGCATTAACTCCGGTTCAATGCATTCACTATGCACTGGAGCAAAAAGGAGTTTCAAGCATCTTTGTAGGTGTAAAAACAGTAAAAGAACTTGAAGAATCATTAAAGTATTGCAGTGCAGGTGAGTCAGAAAAGGATTATTCAAAAATCTTAAAAAATGCACCGAAACATTCATTTAAAGGACAGTGCACCTACTGTGGGCATTGCCAGCCATGCACATCTGGAATAGATATAGCGATGGTAAATAAATTATTTGACCTTGCAAAAAACCACAGTGAAGTTCCGTCAGGCATACGTGAACATTACAATAACTTGAAATTTAATGCATCGGAATGCATTGCATGCGGGGAATGTGAAGTCAGATGCCCTTTTGAAGTACCTATTGTAGATGTGATGCTGGATGCACAGGATCTGTTCGGGTTTTAGAAAAATGGTGTATTATTACATTCGAATTGACTTAGTAGTTTTTGCAGACATAATCATAATCCATGTCAATGTCTAATAGTTCACGATTTCTAAAAATTTTTCTAATGGCATTGCATCCGATTCAAAATCCATATTCCTTATTTTATTGTATGTTTCAGGTGTAATATTTTTTTAAAGTGACTATATTCAACTATATTTTCGTTTTTTTTTTTCACTCATTTTAATATCTTCTTTTAATTAATTGTATATATTTTTATTATTTTTATCATATCTAATTAGAAAATCTTTTCCATATAGTTAATAATAATCTGAAACATCTGCAGGAGATGTATTTCATGAGGAAGGCGAATCATATAATCATTTATTGCATTTTTGATTGATGTGGAGGTATAATATAATCTTTGATGCAGTCACTATTTGCATGGAATGTGAAATATGTATGGGGATGCGGTTTGTTTTTTAAGGTGAAATACCATCATTTTTCAGCTAAGGATTAAAATCCGGGGCTGATCAGTATCCGATTAAGTATCATGTTATTTTCATGCTGAGGAAGTAATATTTTTATAATCGCAATGGTTTTTTTCCACTGGAATAATCGAATGTTCCGCTAATGTCAACTTCTTTTTTAGTTTTCATATCAAACAATGTTAAATCAACGATGATTCTCATTGAATGTCTGGAATTACTTGAAATCTGCCCTTATTCAATATAATTGATTTAGCCATGTCTGGGTGGAAATAATCTTTCATTTTAATGTCACTGATATTCTTATCTCATCTTTTAAAGTAATCAACGGTTTTTTGCGGATGGTAGGTATCAAATATTTTTAATCGGTAACTTTTCATGATAATCTCATCGCTTACCAGGTTTAAGTGCCTCAGTGGCTTTTTTGGTTAAAATCGCCATATGTTCTTCATAACTGTCAATATGACTGCCCACAAATTAAATATTGAATAAAATTTCATATCCAATATTGCATCGGGCACAATATCGCTCAGCAAAACAAAACATGATGAATCATTTAAGAATGTGATGTGGTCTTCAGTTACCTGCGAAGGATTTTTCCTCTCTCTTTAACACATTATCAAAAAAAGACTATTCCTTGTGATATGTTTTAGTTTATGCATTCAATTTTAAATAATTTGGCAGTAACTTTGTAAAGTGTAAAACTGTCAAGAATTACTGTCTAAATGTTATATTTTTAAGGAAATTTTCATTTCTCATTGGTTTTGACGGTGAATGATGTGTTTTTGATTTTTTAGTATGTCATTGAGGTTTGCAATGTTCTAGATTTATTTAATTGTGAGGAATTTGTTTTCTGTTATATAGTTATTCTGAAAATATTTCGTCAATGTTTATTGGTATTCCCATCATCTTGAATAAGTAATACACTCCTTCCTTACCTGTAATCACATTAGGATTGTCCATTCTTTCATGAACCTGTTTGAACAGTTCTGGATTGGTAATTCTTTTTTGGTGATTATATTCAGCTATCTCTCTTGCCATTATTATAACTCCTTTTTAATTTTTCATATATTTTACAGTCTTTTTCATCGTTAATCAGGGATAGGATACTTACTATAATTAAAATAATTTTATTAAAAATCATGGATTTAAATTAGATTTAATTCTATATAAATCATTATTAATTGAATTAAATGATAATTAACTTAATAAATTAATTTACAACTACAATTTCATTATCTGATTGTAATTTCACAATATCAAATCAATTTCTGCTTAACTATAAATATTTTTTCTGACAAATCATATTATGTGATTATTTATGGCTTATGAAATTAAAAACAAAAAAAACATATCTACAATTGGTGTACATGCAGGTCAGGAAGAAGTTGACGAGACAGGTTCAAGAGTAACACCTATTTATCAGACTACATCTTATGTATTTGAATCATCCGAACAGGCCGCAAACAGATTTGCACTTAAAGAAGGAG
>CACYBU010000156.1 GCA_902772665.1 uncultured Methanobrevibacter sp.
ATCTCCCACTACAATCATTGCAGTCTTTGTAATATTGGCATCTTTAACTTTTTGTGCAATATCCTCAAGGGTTCCTCTAATTATTTGCTGGTCTGGCCAGGTTGCCTTTTTAACTACTGCTACTGGAGTAGTTTTTTCATAACCTTCAAGCAATTCATCAACAACCTTATCAATCATTCCAATCCCTAAAAAGATACACATGGTTGCATGATGCTTTGAAAAGCTAGCTAAACTTTCACCTTCAGGTTTTGGAGTTCTGCCTTCCGGACGGGTGATAATGACGCTCTGTGAAATCTCAGGCAATGTTAACTCGGCTTCAAGAACACTTGCTGTTCCAAACAGTGAACTGACTCCTGGAATGATTTCATAGTCAATGTCATGTTTTTTAAGTTCACGAATCTGCTCGCCGATGGCTCCGTAAATCGAAGGGTCTCCGGTATGTACACGTGCAACGAGTTTTCCTTCATTCACTGCTTCGGTAATTATAGCATCTGTTTCTTCTAAATTTAAATATGCACTATTGTGAATCGCACAATCATCTTTTGCAGGACATAAAACATCTTTATTTACAAGTGAACCAGCATATATAATCACATCGGCATTTTCAATTGCATTTCTTCCTTTAACAGTGATTAAATCAGGATCTCCAGGTCCCGCACCAACAAAAATAACTTTACCTTTCATGTTTACTTTTTTATGTCAGGTAATATTTAATAATTTTGCAACAAAATTGACTTCAGTTTAGAGTAAACTTTATTAATATCTAAAATAATTAAAAAATATGGATAACAGAGGTTTTATTTCAATAGAATATTTATTTTCATTATTTATTATCATGATTATTGCTTGCGGAGTGTTATTTTATGCATCTGCATCAATATCATCAAGTTTGAATATTGAAGATAGTGTCACACACAGACTGATTCTGGATGATGTGGCAGATGTGATAAGTCAGGTAAACTCAAATGGTATAGGTTATTCAAAATACTTGAAATTGCCTTCTGATAAAGGATATTTCGAGATTATTGTTGATAAAAATAAATTGACAATTGAATATTCTGGCAAAAAGGGAGAAACAATCCTGATGCTTGCAAACTCTAATTCAAAATATAAACTCATCAGTGGAAAAAGCTATGTGATTACAAAAACATCAGAGGGAATCGTGATATCATGATTGATAATAAAGGTCAGATTTCAGCTGAATTTCTGTTTTTATTCGGTGTTTTAATATTGATTGTCATACTGTCTGCTATGTTTGTAGCACAGGAACATGAATTGAACATTGCAATGGCTGCTGCTAGAAACGGTGCAACAGAGGGGGCTGCTACTTCATCAGGTGGAATTTATCCTGAAGATACATTTAGAGAATATTCAACATCAAAAACAGGTTTGCTCTATCCATATTCGGTTGAAATCATAAATATTACCTATGCTGATTTGGGACATGACATAAACTATGATAAAAAAAGAATACAGTTTAAAGTATATGCAAAAACGTCACAGAGGTTTGACAGTGATGAGCTCGTCTCAATTGGCGACAGAATTAATTATAATTTAAGAAAATCCCTTGCAGTGAGCTTTAATTCAACGGCTTCAACAAATAAACTGTACAACCCAGTTTTCTCTAGTCATTATGTTTACACAACAGCTAATGTTAAATGGGTTTAACTCCATAAAGTATAATATGACACGTTATGAGAAAGGTAAAAATTCATTAGAAAGTATACAGGGCAGGTCAGTTGAAGAAATCTTTAAGGATCTTGAAGATATTGCACCTGATTTGTCAAGATTTGTTGTTGAATTTCCATATTCAGAAATTTACACCCGTGAAGAGGTGGATTTGAAAACCCGTGAATTATGTACCGTTGCAGCACTCACGGTCTTGGGAACAGTTCCTCAGCTTAAGGACCATATCAATGCAGCATTAAACGTTGGAAACAGTCCGGCTGAAATTGTTGAAATAATCATGCAGATGAGTGCTTATTGTGGATTTCCAAAATCAATTAATGGAATAATGGCTGCAAAGGAAGTATTTGTTGAAAAGGATTTGCTGCCGTTAAAGTAGGATTTTTACATGACTTTTGAACAGGCAGTGGCCAGAAAATTAAAGGAAGAATTAACTGACATTATTAATAATGGAAAGGATGTTAATGAATATGAACTGATTGTGTACAAGTATGTTTTCATAACAGTATAGAAATTATCTACTACTTTTTTGATTCTTGTTTGATATATTACGAACAAATAACGGTAAAAAGTAGATGAATTATACCTCACTTTTTAGTGAATTTTGTTTCATATATAACGAACAAATATTACTTGTCAAATTCTCTTAAACTAACAACATACCAATGAAATACTAAAGTAAGTTTTTTCTTGTATTTCTTATGAGAGAATTGGAATTTCAATGTTGCGAAATTTTGCCCAATCTAAACTACCTCTAATGCTACTGTCTGTATAAAGAAATTGCATTATGAACATTAAACAAATACATCATTGCTAGAAACTTAAGATTTTTTTCACAAATTTTTTTTACAATTATTTTATAACATTGTTATTATTTGAGGTTGTTCTCAAAA
>CACYBU010000157.1 GCA_902772665.1 uncultured Methanobrevibacter sp.
ATGGAGGAATTATTATTAGTGACGATGTTGACATGATGTGTGGACTTGAAATCCACGTACAATTAGAAACCGAATCAAAATTATTCTGTGATTGTCCTACAAACTATCAGGACGCACCAATTAATACAAATATTTGTCCGGTTTGTCTTAATCAGCCGGGTGCAAAACCACATCCAACAAATGAGAAAGCACTTGAGAATGCATTGATGATTGCTTTAATGCTCAACTGTGAGATTGACCAGGGCGTTACCTACTTTATGAGAAAACATTACGATTACCCTGACTTGCCATCCGGATATCAGAGAACTTCCGTACCTATCGGTATTAAAGGCGAATTAAATGGAATAAGAATAAGGGAAATTCACGTTGAAGAGGATCCTGGTCAATTCAAACCTGACAGAGGTACTGTTAACTTCAACCGTTCAGGAATTCCCCTTGTTGAAATCGTAACAGAACCTGATATAAAATCTCCCGAAGAAGCAAGAAACTTCCTGAAAGAATTAATAAGAGTTCTTCAGTACAGTGGAGGGGCACGTGGAGAAGGTACCATGAGAGCAGATGTTAATATTTCCATCAATGGAGGAAACAGAGTGGAAATGAAAAACGTTAACTCAATCAAAGGTGCGTACAAAGCATTGAAATTTGAACTGGTCAGGCAAAAAAACCTCATGAAAAGAGGTGTTGAAGTTAAACAGGAAACCCGTGCATACCTTGAATCTCAAATGATTACCGTTGGAATGAGAATGAAAGAGGATGCAGACGATTATCGTTTCATTACCGATCCTGACCTGCCGCCTATGCAAATTTCAGATGATACCATCCAGAAAGTTCTCGACACTATGCCTGAAGCTCCTCACAATAAAGTTAAAAGATTTGTTAAAGACTACGGTATCGATGAGGAATCAGCGAAAGTTTTAACATCAGAACTTGATTTGGCTATTGCTTATGAAGAGGTTGTTAAAGAAGTTGATTCTAAGTTTGCGGCAAAATGGATGAGAGATGAACTTAAAAGAGTATTATCCTATAACAAATTGGACTTTGCAGACAGTCAAATCACTGTTGATGATTTGGTTGAATACCTGAAAATGATTGAATCAAAAGAAATTACCGCAAAAGCGGCTCATAAAATCATCGAACAGATGCCTAACAATGATAAAACCCCAAAACAGATTGCTGAAGAATTGGGTTTACTGGGTGTTGTAAATGAAGATGAAGTGCTGGTTGCTGTAAAACAGGCCATTGATGAAAATCCAAAAGCAGTGAATGATTATCTTGAAGGACAGAAAGCATCACTTAACTTCCTGGTAGGCCAGGTTATGAGAATAACCCGTGGAAAGGCAGATCCTGGGGAAACTGTTAAGCTTTTAAGAGAAAATATTGAATAAATGGAGAGGGATTATGGCCGGGAAAAAATCATTTGTAAAGGATTATATGACAACAGATGTAATTTGTGTTTCTCCGGATACTGAAACTGAAAAAATCATAGATTTAATGAGAGAAAGTCACCACAACAGCTATCCTGTAGTGAACGATGACAACAAGCTGATTGGAATGGTGACTGCATTTGATATTGTTGCTAAGGAATGGAAAGATACAGTTTCTGGAATTATGAGTACCAAACTGGTTGTCGCTGATCAGAATTTAACAATAAATGATGCTTCAAGAGTGATGTGTAGAAGAGGCATTTCAAGAATGCCTGTTGTAGATACTGACGGTTCATTGGTTGGCATTATCACCAATACAGATATGGTTCGGTCTCACATTGAAAGGTCAACTCCCAATAAAGTAGAATACTTCAAAAAGACAATGGAACAATTGTACGGCATTAAAACCACCTTGAGACATATGCGTGTTGAGACAAAAAAACTCAGACCTACACAGGACAAAGTTTATGCCGATGAACTGGAAGGAAGAGCATATGAACTGGAAAAAGGACTTGCCGAACCAGCAATTGTTGTGAAAACTGGAGAGAGATGGATTCTTGTTGACGGTCACCATAGAGCCGTGGCATCCCTACAAAGAGGTTATGAAACCGTTGATTCATATGTTGTTGATTTGGGTCAGGACATTAAATTGGGTATGGAAAAAACAGCCGACAAGGCAGGGATTAAAACTTTTGATGATATTGAAATCATTGATGATGATAAGCATCCTTTAATCGCACTTACTGAAAGCTTGCAGGATCAGGAATCCAAAGGTGATGATTAAATGGACAGGGATAAAATCATAAGAGAAGTATATGAGGTATTGGAATCGAGAAGAGACAATCCTATTGATTCATACACTTCCAACATAATGCAGGACAGTGACAAAAAAGCAGAAGATAAAATACTTGAAAAGATTGCTGAAGAAACAGGTGAAGTATTGATAGCTTCTAAAAATGACGAAAATCTGGTTTACGAATCTGTTGATTTAATATTTCATACTTTATTGCTTTTAGCTTATAAAGGAATACCACTTGATGAGGTATTCGATGAGTTTGAAAGGCGAAGAAAATAATTAAGTTTACACATTAAATAAAAAAAAGAATATTGGTTATTACAATGTTTGACACGTTTTCGGAAAAAAAATTTTTATTAAAAGAATTAGTTAAAAGAAATTTAACTTCAAAGTATAAGGATTCAGTTCTTGGTATTTTATGGAGTTTTTTTAATCCGCTTTTAACAATGCTGGTATTTACAGCAATATTTTCAATGTTGTTCGGAAGAAATATTGAAAATTATCCGGTTTACTACCTGGCCGGAAGATTAGTCTTTGATTTTTATAATCATGGAACTAAAGGTGCCATGAATTCCATTAGAAGGAATGCAAACCTGCTTAAAAAGATTTATGTTCCCAAGAACATGTTTGCAATAAGTGCAGTCTGCTATGAATTCGTGAACTTTTTAATATCCTTCATCATACTGTTTGCGGTTATGATTATCACAGGCGCCACATTCCATATAACATTAATATACTCCGTAATACCACTGATGTTTCTAGTAATCTTAATATTCGGAGTTGGATTGATTTTAGCCGTCTGTAATACTTATTTCTCAGATATCGGATACTTATATAATGTATTTACATTAGTGTTATTATATGCATCAGCGATGTTTTATCCAATTGAAGTTGTTCCGGCTAAAGTTCAGATAATATTCACATTGAATCCAGTTTACTGTGCAATGTCCTGCTTCAGACAATGCGTATACGGTGTTGTTCCGGACTGGTCCATGATTTTATATCTGGCGGCGTTTGCATTGACCGCATTGGGAATAGGTATTCTCTTATTTAACATATATGAAAAGAAACTTGCTTTAGAATTATAAAAAGGTGTGTTATTATGGGTAGAAAAAGTAAATTGAAAGGATTGCTAGGAGGTTCCGAATCCAACAATGATAATATTGCCTTAGATAATAATGTAGCTATCAATGTTGAACATGTGACAATGGAATTTAAAATCACAAAAGACAAGATTGATACATTAAAAGAATATGTTATTCGTACAATTAAACGTAACAAAAAGGAAAAGGAAAAAATCAGAGTCCTTGACGACATCACATTTAAAGTTTACAGAGGAGATAAAGTGGGAATTCTCGGATTCAACGGTGCCGGGAAAAGTACTCTTCTGAAAATATTGGCGGGAATATATGAACCTACATCCGGGAAAATCCAAATCAACGGTAAAGTAGCACCATTACTGGAGTTAAGTGCTGGATTTGACAAAAATTACAGTGGAAAAAATAATATTTATCTGAACGGTGCTTTTTTAAGTATGGACAAGGAGTTTCTGGATGAGAGATATGATGAAATTGTTGAATTTTCAGAACTTGGAGAATACATCAATTATCCGGTTAAAAATTACTCCTCAGGTATGAGAGCAAAATTGGGATTTTCCATAGCCACTCTTGTTGAACCGGATATCCTGATTGTTGATGAAATCCTTTCAGTTGGAGACATTAAGTTCAGAAAGAAAAGTTCTGAAAAAATCAATCAACTAATGTCTGAAGGCGTGACCGTACTTTTAGTATCACATTCAATAAACCAGGTTAGAAAAATCTGTGATAAATGCATCTGGATTGACAACGGCAAGATTGTTATGGAAGGAGAAGCCAATGAGGTTTGTGATGCTTATGTTTCCAATGCTAACAATGATAAGAAAAAGAAAAAGAAGAAAAAATAGTATGAGGGAAATATTATGGATAAAAGATGGATCGGCATACTTATTATACTAATTGCAGGTTTAAGCTGCATGTATCTTATTGTCACCAATTCAAATTCTGTGGGAACAGCAATTACAGTGGTTAGTGACGTGACAATTCCAGTCCCTGACGGATTTAAAATCGATGACGACAATTCATTCAATAAAAGATTAACAAATACCAAGACAAACGAAACTATTTTCATCAAATGTGTGGAAAAAGATAAAAGCGGGACTAAAGAATTTTCAAATATATTGAACTCATTTAAAAAGAATAAAGACGTGACCACTAAAAATGAGAGCAATACGACCTTTGAAATTATTAAATTTAAGGATTTGAATACTGGTGAAAATACAAGTTTCGTATATTTCGAAAAACTAAATCATTCATTCATTTTCAAAATGGAAAATTTTAAAGACAACCAGAGAAGAGACGGATGTTTAAACTTCATGTATGAGAATATGGTGCATGATTATAAACAGAACAAATAGTCTGGAGTTTAGTGTAACTTCAATTCCATATTATACATTCCTCTTTCAAATTTTCCTATTTTTACTCTTTTTTTATTGAACTGCCGGAAGCCCATCTTTTCATATAATCTTTTGGCGGCAGTGTTTCTAAAATCAGCATCCAGAATAACACGATTGAAATTATTCTTTTTTGCATATTCTATTACTTCGCATAAAATCTGTTTTCCAAGACCTTGACCTCTAAGTGTTTTGTCAACGGCAATTTCGGCAATGTAGAAATCTCCCTGATTGACATCGCACAAAACAAAGTAATCGAGAATATCAACGATTAATAATCTTGGTGATTTGAAATTGAAATGTTTCGGGAATTTATCAGTGTAATATATTAAAATTCCCATGATATTATTATTCTCATCTAAAATTACTTTAAAAGTCTTTGAATCCTCATTTAAAAGACTTCTGGAAATGGTTTCAATCGCTTTTTGCTTTGATTTGAAAAGCATGTCGAATGTCCTGAAATCCACATCATAAACCAGTTCCGCCACCTTACCGGTGTCATGAATTTCGGGATTGAATGTTTCATAGCGCATTTAATCACTGTAGACAATAGTTAAAGCAAAAACTCCTGCACCGAATCCGTTATCTATATTGACAACAGCAATTCCCGGAGCACATGACTGAAGCATTGCATCAAGAGCTACTCTTCCACCTTCACCAACACCATAACCTACTGATGTTGGAACGGCTATAACCGGCACGTCCACAAGTCCTGCAACGACAGATGGAAGTGCTCCTTCCATTCCGGCACAGACTATAAATGCCCTTACGCCTTCACTGACCATATGGGCTATTTGAGGAAAGAGCCTGTGAATTCCGGCAACACCTATATCATATGATGTGATTGCTTCACATCCCCCATGCTCAACAATAACCCTTGCTTCCTCTGCAATATTGATATCTGAAGTCCCTGCAGTTATTATTCCTATTTTTGCAATAGGAGACCTGTCTCTAATTTCATTTCTTATGATTAGAATCTGAGCCCTACGGTTGTAATCAAAAATATAGGTGTTTTCACCCATATCCTCCAGAATTTTTCCATAACGTTCAGAGGATAATTTTGTAATTATTAAATCCTCATCAGTTTTTTTAAGATAATTTTTAATTATAGTTATTAAATCATCATAATCTTTACTTGGGGAAAATATTGCTTCAGGAAAACCTGTTCTCTGATTTCTTTTAATATCAAACTTGGCAATGTCATCAAACTCCAGAATATTATTTGCCTTCAGGAGTTTTTCCGCCTCGGCAATATCAATCTGTCCGTTTGCCAGTCTTTCAAGAATATCTTTCATAATATTAAATATTGAAGATAAAATTATATAAAATTTAACTTACAATATTATAATTATAATGAAAGCTTTAATGATTTTAACACAGGGAATTGTGCAGGGCGTGGGATTCAGACCATATGTATACAGACTAGCCAGTGATTTAAATCTGAAGGGATATGTCAGAAATCTCGGAAACGTGGTTGAAATCATAATAGAAGGTGAAAAAACCTCAAGTTTCGTTGAAAGATTGCCTGATGAATTGCCTCCAATAGCTAAAATAGATTCCATGGAGGTAACTGAAATTGAAATTGAAAATTATGAAACCTTCAAGATAATTGAAAGCAAAGACACCTACTCTGGCATCAGCATAATACCTCCGGACATTGCAATCTGTGACAAGTGTCTTGAAGAAATCAGAAATCCTAATGACAGACGCTATAAATATCCGTTTAACGCATGCACCGATTGCGGACCAAGATTTACAGTGATTGAAAGTGTGCCTTATGATCGTGTTAGAACCTCCATGGAGGATTTTCCATTATGCAGCAACTGTCAAAGAGAATATACACATCCTCTTGACAGACGCTACCACGGCGAGGCAATCTGCTGCACCGACTGCGGACCGGAAATGTCAATTTATAAAGGCAGTGCAAAACTGGATGTTGAAAATCCGATTAAAAAAGGTGCTGAAATTTTAAAAGATGGTGAAATCCTTGCCATAAAAGGTATCGGTGGAACACACCTTGTCGTTGATGCCTATAATGACAGGGCGATTAAAGAGTTGAGAAAACGTCTGAACCGACCAAATCAGGCATTTGCAGTGATGTGTAAAGACCTGAAAAGCCTTAAAAAATATGCTCTGTTATCCGAAAAAGAAATCAGAACCATTACGTCTAATAAAAGACCTATTGTTATTTTAAAGAAAAATGAATATTATGCATTCCCCGAATCCCTCTCACCGGGCCTTCACAATATTGGAGTTATGCTTCCATACTCCCCAATGCATTACTTACTGTTTGATGAGGGAGACATTGACACTTACGTCATGACTTCGGCCAATATCCCCGGTGAGCCTATGATGATTGAAAATTCACAAATCATTAACGGTGTTAACGATTATTCACTTGTTCACAACCGTCGCATACTGAACAGATGCGATGATTCGGTGATCAGATTCAGAAATGATGAGCTGTCATTCATAAGGCGTTCACGAGGATATACTCCTGAGCCGTATTCAATAAATTATGAGGTTAATGATTTGAATGTGCTTGCACTGGGTCCGGAACTTGACGTGACATTTTCAATGTCTCAGGGAGATAAGGCATATCCTTCACAGCATATCGGAAATACAAACAAGCCAAAGACACTGATGTTTCTTCGAAAAGCCATTGAGAATATGGAAAAGATAACCAAAATCACTGAGTTTGATGTTATTGCCTGTGACATGCACCCCCATTTTTTTACAACACGCCTTGCCCATGAATTGGCTGAAAAATATGATGCTCAAGTTTTACCGGTTCAGCATCATCATGCCCACACCGCAGCCCTTGCAAATGACCATGGAATCGATGAGATGATAGTAATTGCTGCAGATGGTGTGGGATATGGAAGTGACGCTACAAGCTGGGGAGGTGAAATTCTTCATACCGACATCACTACCTTTAAAAGAGTAGCACATCTCGAGCCTCAGCTGATGCCCGGAGGAGATGTTGCAACCAGATATCCGGCAAGAATGCTTGCAAGCATCCTGAAGGATGATGAATTGATTGAGCATTATTGCGATTACTTCAAATATGGTGAGGTGGAAATCAGAAACATTAAAAAGCAGATTGATTCGGGAATAAATGTTGGAATCACCACAAGTACCGGAAGGGTTCTTGATTCAATGGCTGTTGCACTTGAAATCTGTCATAAGCGAACCTATGAAGGGGAATGTTCCATGAAACTTGAATCCGCCGCATATTACGCTAAAAAAGAACTGGAAATTCCTGTTATAATTGAAAACAATCAGCTGAACACCACAGAAATTCTTCGCGAAGTAGTTAGATTATACAAACGGGGTGAGAAAAAAGCGGATGTCGCAGCGGCAGGTCAGAGTGCAGTTGCAAAGGGTTTGAGTGAACTTGCAGTTCGGGCAGGTGACAAAAACAATGTTTGTGATATCGGAGCCACAGGCGGAGTGTTTTACAATGAGGCCATAACCGACTGCGTTAAAAATTATGTTGAAGAAAACGGGTTTAATTTTATTCAGCACCTGAATACCTGTGCTGGAGACGGATCTGTGTCATTGGGTCAGTGCATCGTTGCTAAAAAAAAAGTAAAAAAAATGTTTGAAGGTTAATTCAAACAATCCTTATCGGTTTTTGGTAGTTCTCTCAAGAATATATTCAGCTCTTTCGAGTAGATTACCGTATAGTCTGATTTGATTTTTCAGCTCATCAATTGCTTCGAGCTGTCCATCATCAATTCTTCTTTCAATATCGAGTAATTTAGACCATTCATCACCTGACGGGAGTTGTAATGTGTCGAACATGCCCTCTGTTAAGTTAACGTCAAATGTATTACTGTTAATAGTAATTTGAATTATAACTTCATTCTGCAAATCATAATATTTACGAGGACGGCCTCTTAAGATTTTTTTATAAGAAGAATTCAATATGCCTACATCTTCCATAGCTCTCAAATGAGCTATGATGGCTTTTTGGCCAATATCCAAGGCACTTGAAATTTCACTAACAAACATAGGTTCTTCCCTTAAAAGACTTATAATGTCTCTTCTAGTTTTACAACCCATAA
>CACYBU010000158.1 GCA_902772665.1 uncultured Methanobrevibacter sp.
CAAGCATGGCATTTCAATGGATGTTAGTATCCGCCGAATTTGTGATATTTGTCTTGCATGTGCTTAGTTTATTACACTAAGTTTCCCTACACCATGTAAGACTTCACAGCGCACAATGTTTTGTTGACCTTGAAGATGGTTCTTTGGTTATTATAAAGACCCCACATCTGGAAGTTCTGTCTAATTTCTTCCATCTTCACTTTTTATTAAAAATTATTTTTATTAATATATAAATTTTGTTATTATTTTTAAAATTTTAAAAAGTAGCAAAACAATTGTCTAAAAAAATGGTTGTGAAAATACTCACTTCCACAACCACAAAACCCACATTTTTAGACATTTTTTCATACAACTTCTAGGAAAACCGGAATGGTTTTTTAAAGTTTTAGAGTTTAGCAAACAGATACAATATATCCCTTGAGAATATGGGTATGGAGTATGAGTTGCTAAACTATATTTTATACCCATTCACTTATAAATTTTATCATTCAAATCTCACCACCATTACGACTTAACATTTCATGATCATAATCTGTTGTTCCTACAGGCACTATAGGCATTCTTTTCATAAAATATGCAACTAATTTACAGATGATAATTTCAAACGTATTATCAGTCAAACAATATTTGGAAGTGATTTTATATTCATTTAAACGAATAATTGGAGTTTCGTTTATTTTCACATAAAATATAAAAGCTAAAATTACTGTTTCCTTTTTAGCAGTTTTATGAAACATTTTGAAATTATTACTGAATTTCTCCACCATATAATACACCTGTTTTTCCTGAAATGGAGTTAATCGTAATCTTTTATAATTATTGCATTCACTGATTAAATCATTAGTGGTTTCTTTTAGTTCTCTTGCACGTTCTTTTCTTTTACGTTGCTTATCTGATTCCAATCCTCTTTCTTCATAAGGTACTCTTTCACTGTATTTATTTATTAATGAATCAATAGTCATTCCACCACTACTCCTAAATGTTCTGCTAATTCTTTTAATGCTTCGATTTTATATTTTGCTTTGAAACCTGTAATGTCATCAATGTTGCGTCCCATTATACTGTATTGATGATTTATTTCATTTTGGATTGTCCGGGTTACATATTGGATGTACTCTTCGCATTCATTCATAATACCTTGAACCTATAATAGTATAATCTAGTGAAACGGTCACATTTCGGATATATTCTTAATAATTCATTTTCTAATTCAACCATACTATGGAATCCTTCACGTTTAACATCCTCATCATCAATATATTGGAATTGTTTGTAACCAGTTTTAAGTATACGGATTTTACATGTTAACCCTGTTCCAGGGAAAACTGCTTTAACAGTTTCCCCTTCATTTAATCTTTTATTGTCTTTGCGTAAGGTTTGAGTTTTATCCCCATTCAATATTGGCAGATAGTATTTTTTATTAAATTTTAAAGTTTTCATAAATTTTATATCTCCAGTACAGCTTTTTTATTCTTAATTTTTAATAATTGCTTTTCCAGGTAATCTGCATATTTGAAGATCTTCCTGTCTTTCACTGATTCAGCTTTGATTATTAGTATGTCTGATATTAGATAATCAATGTCTATGCATTCCATATCTTCAGTTAATTTAGTCATTTTACATCATCCTCCTTCAAAATCATTTTAAATTAATCTCTTCCTTCCAAACAAGACTTACCACGTGGAACTCTACCTATGGCACTAATATCATATAACTTGATAATAAATTCCTCATCCTCATTATCCATAACACTAATATATGCTGAGTTAGACAGGTACGCTAATTCTTTATATGGTGGCACTACTATGCTTTTACTATTAGATAATATGAATTGTGTTGAACATTCCGCATCTTGATTATTGTTAAAAAAATCAAAAATCATTTCCACAAGTTCTTCGTGAGGATTGGGTATTTTTTCAAGGATATCCTCCGTATTTCGTGGTCTTCTAAAAATGTTTAAAAAATTTAATTTCATATTTTCAACTCCATAATATTTTCAGCTAATTGTTTTAAAACATTACTTCCTAAGTCTGTTCTTTCACGTTTTATAGCGTCTTCAAGTACTCTATTAACATTTTCTTTATAAACCTCTAATTTTTCACGTTCAATCTCTAATGCTCTCCTTTTCAATTGAATTTCCTGTAATTGTAACTCAATATCTTGTTGCTCTAATTCTAAAATACTAGACACCATTATTAACAATCCTCCATTTAAAATTTAGTTAATTCAAACCCTAAAGGTAAAACCCTCAAACCCGGGAATTTCTCCTTTAAAGTATCCTCAATTTCTTTCACAATTTCATCCATCTTACCCTCATCCAAATCAACACCATTACTTGAGTCAACTGGAATCACTAAACTGAAAAAAGTATTATACCTGCTCATAAATTTTCACAACCCTTCCGATATTAGGAATAATCCCCTTATATTGCTGTATACTCTCTAACTTTTCTTTATCCCAACCACACTTAATCAACTCATTTCTAACAATTAACGCATCCTCATGAGTACTGTAAGTACCAAAGGTAAACCTGCAATTATTAATAGTCTTATAAACTCTAAAAGACCCATGTTCAGTCTGCTGAATATAAGTCCAATCAGTCAACACAGGTTCCCTATGAGGATTATTTTTAAATAGTTCCTGAAGATTAGTACCATGTTTCCTTAAAGCATCCTCCAAACTCAAACCAGCTTTCAAATCTTCAGTAATAGACTCTGGAATCATATTTTTTTCTACCTCATTATTTTTCGAAATAAAATTTTTTTTTAAATCTTAACAATCATAATTATTAATCACCAACATACCAAGGGGGTGAAAATCAACTTAATCCTAATGTACCCAGTTAGATCAAGTAACTTATCAGCTATAGGATATGACTCAGTAACAAAAACATTACGAATCAAATTCCATAAAAATGGAATTTATGATTTCTATAATGTACCTTTGCAAATATATGAGGGATTAATGAATGCTAATTCCAAAGGCAAATATTTCCACAAATTTATTAAAGACAAATATCCTTATAGCAAAGTACACTTATAAAATCAAATTTTTTTGAGAACCCTAATTGGGATTCTCCAATTTTTTTATTACCCCCTCAAGTTCATTAACAACATTAGAGAAATCTAATCTGAAATATTCTTTAAATTCAAGATTATCTGCAACATACAATCCAGAACATGTTTCAAATTCATATCTTGCTTTTTTAAGAACTTTCAATAGTTCAATTCTATTTATATCATTCATTTATCCATGCTCCCTCAATTTTTTGGAATAAAATTTTTATGAGAATCCACTGCGGATTCTCTAATTTTATTTTTGAGTCATCCTCAACAACAAACGTCTAGCATATGCTCCTTCAACTATTTCGGGCATACGATTAGCTTTTTCACCAACAATGCTAACATTTTTATGTTTGAAAAATTCTCCAATCGCTTCTGCTGAATCAAATCTTAATTCAACATCTTTTTCTATGAATATTCGACATATCCTATCAGTCCCAATTACTATTTGAGGGTATTTTTCGTTTTCTTCACACATTTTTTATTCACCTTCTTTTTTTTAGATTAATTTACTTTGAGCATGATTTTGCTCTATTTTTCTCTGTTTTAACTCCATTATTGCAGATAATACTCTATTCATTAAAAATTTACGGTCATTTTCAGATAACCAAAAATTTTTATAAGAAGTGACATCATGATGATTACTGCAATAGAAGATTGTTTCCCAATATTCTTTATCAGGATTATAACATTGTATTTCAATGTGATTTCTGTAATTTCGCCAGTTATTCCATTCCAGAATTAATTTGGTATGTTCATCTATGGTGAATGTGTATTCATGATTTCCGCAATCACTACATCCACAACAGTCCTGGTTACTGCACCATGGAAAGTTATCTCCATTGAAAATGTCATGAGAGTATGCTCTGTTGCATTTCATGAGAGTTTCTGGTGTTAATCGTTCTTTGATAGTCATTCTTTTTTTCCTCCGTTATATAACATTGTTATATTATATCATTGATATTGAAAAGAATATTATTAATAATAATAATATTAATAATAATAACCCCCAATCTAAATGTCCGACAGTAATGTCAGACATTTCAGAAGATAAATATCAATCAAATGTCTGACAGTCACACGTGACAGTATGACATTTGACTAAACAATATCCGTTCAAATGTCTGACAACTTTGTCGGACATAAAATTTTCAACTGATTCCTAACCTCACTTAAAAAATTATAAGGATCATAACCCCACTCCTTACCAATAGCCTTAACACCATTAGCATGAGTCTTATTATCCAAAATTGAAACATCACAACCCTCATGATTCTTAACAATATCCAAAGCACACTCCCTAGCAGACTCCAACAACATATTAGCCAAAGTCTCATCATCCAAACGTTCAGGAGAAATGCACTTCAAACGATTCAACTTCGCCTGCTTAAGAGCCTCCAATTCATACAACTCAGAATTCAACCTAGCTACCTTCAAATCAATCTCACCAATTTCCCACTCCAAAAGTATAGGTTCACTAGCCAACTGTTTAGCAGCATAATCCACAATCTCCGCCTCAGTATGATTCAACTTCTTAATCAACCTTTTAGTAGAAGGATGAACCCTAGCAGAAATACGCGCATCCTTCGGAAATTCCCCTTTCTGATTAACCACTATGCCACCTCCGCATAAACCATACTATCATCAATATTCATCAAATCAGCACAAACCCTCATATGCTTACAATACTTTTTCCTGTAATAATACTGAGGACAAGTGCACAACCAATGATGATCCTTATCATACAATACATCATAAACTACACCCGGTGTAGATTCTGATGGTACCTCAAAAAATAAGGTTTCATCATTACTTTCCAATAAACGTGGAGACCCAATCATTTATTGAGCCTCCATTCTTTTCAGATAACTATTACATTCAATACGTGAACTAGTACTCATTTGCCCTAAAGGTAAATGATTACGTATAGCCTCCACTGTTACTGGAATACCTTTGGATTCAATTGTACTGATTGCATTTCTTATATGCTTCGGTACTGGTTTGTCCCCACTGATGACATGCGCACCATCATCTGTAATGTTTTCTGAGCTAGCTTCATTCCCTTCCATGACGGTACTTTCTTTTGTGATTAGAAAAGTGTTGATCAAGACAAGTTTCTTCAATTCATCCAAATCTATTTCCTCGGACATGTCATAGTACTGTCTTATGTTTAATTCATAGTTTTCATGGCCGATGTCACGTAAGTTTAATACAACTGTATTTTCCAGGACATTAAACCAGAAAGTTAAATCTTCACGCATGCATGCTTTAAAAATTAATGAGATTAAACCATCCAGACTATCATCTGGTAAGGTTTCACTCATTAAACTTTTCTGTACACCTGCTAATTTTTTAGCCATTATAAATTTAGAGGTACTCATACAATCGCCTCTATCTCAACTTTCTCATAAGTTAAAGACAAACCTTCAGGTAAACTACGTGCATGATAATTTAATTTACCACCCTCTGTACCTACGACTAATGCAATGTCACCTTTTTTGAGTTGAATGTATCTGCGACACATTGGCACATGTAATAAACGTGCAAATGCCGGGTTGCGGATAACCGCAACAGCATCTACTTTTAATTCATTGAATTCCTCTTCAGTTAATTCAGTGTGCACTGCATTGAATCTGGTTTCATCAACCATACTACTGGTGAAATTACTTAACAAATATTTAACCATACTCTTTAACCTCCGAAATTAATATTTTTCAACCATTTCATGCATTCAGCATATTCTTTTTCATCTTTACAACGGTCTTTAATGCACATTTCAATAGTTTCAGCCGTTGGAGTTCGTCCACGTTCCATTAAAGCATCAATACACTCATTGATTAAACGTGGTGCCTCTTCATGCTTAAAAGACTCCTCCTTTTTATAGACAGGAACTGCAGGTTCCTCTACTAATGGTTCCCCGATTAATGGTTCCACACCATCACGGGATTTAGTGCAGATATAAGTAAAATCATCACCACTGAATCCTTTACCTGTCTTAAGACAATGGAACTTATAATCAACCATGTTATTAATCATCTCAGCAAACTTACTGGATTCATTATCCTCAGTAACAATCATATCCTTCTGACCAATGAATATAATGTGAATATTAGCATGTAATAATTCCCTCCAGATCTTCTTAAAATTCTGAGTCCTCACCAGGTAAGTATGCTGTGACTCCTTACCTTTAGGCAACAGTAAATTAT
Organism: uncultured Methanobrevibacter sp.; assembly: GCA_902772665.1. Classification (GTDB taxonomy): domain Archaea; phylum Methanobacteriota; class Methanobacteria; order Methanobacteriales; family Methanobacteriaceae; genus Methanocatella. The sequence continues at coordinate 6,269 of CACYBU010000158.1, forward strand.
TAAAGGTACCCACACCGTCAAGTATAAGAGTATTATACACTGGATCCTTTTCCACATCACTTATAATACTGTTCACTCCACGAATAACCTCACGGTCACTTTTCCAATCACATTTTAATCTAGGCAAACCAGAATGATTAGTATTATCAAAATCAACCACCACCGGTTTTAAACCCCTAGATTCACAATAAATTTTAGCCCCGGTACTTTTACCGGTACCGTCAATACCATAAAAAATGGTTTTCAAATATCGTGTCTGTGTTTCATCAATAAACTCTAAAACCATACTTAAATCACCTTATGTAAACTATAAATAGAGTCCCCTGTAGCTGAGACCCCGACAATCAAAAAAACAGAGATTATGAAAACAATTAATAATATTATAATCACTGCTAATGAAACAATACCCCAGTTTTGAAGAACCCACAAGTTAACACGACGCCTGTAATCCCCACGAACTGGTTTGCGATGCAAATCATACTTAGGCCTAACCTTAAAGTCAAAACCTAAAAAAGTTAATAGGAATAAGAGAATATAATTATTCAATGTCTCACCCTCCACACATCACTACGGACAAATTCAGCAACCTCCTTATTAAATAAAGCCGGATTACCGATTAATTGTTCACCAAACTCTAAAACAAACTCCATTTCACTTAACTCCAATGATTCAAGTAAACGATAAAATAATCTAGGAGTAATTGTTTTCTTAAACCTATGCACTGCAACATATTTCCTTTCCACAGGCGGAAAATCAAGAATAGGAGTAACCATACTAAATCATCTCCTTCCTGTGAGGCAACAACTTCCTGATATTATACAATAATGTAGCTGCCTGTGTATTATACACAAAGATTAAAGCCACTTCCTCACGACCTTCAGCTTCCACTTCCACTGTGATACGTTTCTGGAACAAATACTCTAAAATAACGGATGCATCATACCTGTTAATGATTAAAGCATCATGCCTTACAGCATGACTATCCAAACGTGACAAACATGACACATTATAACCTTTACTATCAAATAAGTCACTAATCATCTTGATTTCTTCCAGAGACCAGATAGTTTCATTACCCTGTAAGCCACCGTTTAACCTCATTTTATCCCAATCATTCATGTAAGGTTTACTCATACCAGAACACCCCTTCCATAAATGAACCCATGAATTAACATGTTAACATGAGAATTTTCAATAACACAGATAATATCTAAATTTAAAGTGTCCACGATTTCCTGTATAATCTCCACATCACTGCATTCAGTGAAAGATTCCAGTATTTCATCTACTAATTCAGGGAAAAATAATCTGAGAGTAGACGCAGTAACACTAATCGGGACTACTTTTTCAGATCCTATTTCATGAATATACCTAGTATTCATATGATCCCCCCGGTTAAAGATTTAAGAAGTAGATTGTACCTTCTTAATTTAAAATCATAGACGGGTGCAATCAACCTATTAAAAGTGCTTTCAGGTAATTCCTCTTTTTTAAACTCCACATATGCAGTGTCACGTTCAATTAACAAACGCATATACTCCGGGTCAGCATCTGAGGGGTATTCACGTATACCTTTAGCTTCACGGTATAAACGTGCAGCTTCCCTTTTAACTTGGTAGTCTGCTTGTAGTTGTTCAACTGTCTTAGGTGAATTAATGGAGGTGCTCATTCATTTGCACCTCCATTTAATATGGTGTTTATACGGTCTGCGATTTCATGAAGTTCAGGTACTTCTTTTGCGAAATCGAGACAGATTCCACGATATTCATCACGCTCTTGCTGTAGATTAGCAAGTTCCGTTTTACTGATCATGATAAAATCATTCTCAGCATCCTCTGTTGAGACCCTTGCCTCAACCATACTAACATTTTCTAACATTTTTAACCTCGCTGGTTTTGAAAGAACATTACAGAATTGCAGTTCTGAAAATATTCTTCTTGATAATTACTTATCAACTTCATCATATTTAAATGTATGCTACATATAGACTACATATAATTGTTATGTGGGTAACATATATATAATATATTAACAAATATATTAATTAAGAAATACATAAATGGAGGTATGAAATTGTTTGAAGTAGAATCAACTGCAAATTTACAAGCATCCCACTCAAAATCCTTAAGAACAACAATTCCAACAGAAGTTGTTAAAGCCTTGAACTTATCTGAAAAAGATAAAATTTGTTGGACAATTTTTGCTGAAGATGACGAATTAGTTATTAAAGTTTCTAAAAAAGAATAACTTATTATTATTATATTTTTTTCTAAAAAGCAGCATATATAATTTATAGCTATAGCTAATATATTATAACTTCGCATTTTGTCTGCGACTATTTTATAAAAGTTTAAATAGCATTTTAACCATAAATAACAAGTGGTTACTGCAAACATATTTACCTCGCTGGTACTTATTTTTAATGTAACCAACATGTAGGGGGAGTTGCAGCTCCTTTAACCCTACATGATATATTACATTTTTATTATACTTTTTTTCTAATTCAATCAAATTTTTTCATTTCTTTTCATAAAAAAATTTCTTTGCCTCATCAATAAACTCTTCTGCTTGATTAATCTTTTCTACAGCAATGTCCGCAGTAATATTATCCACAGCCTCATAATCAGCAGTTTCACGTAAAGTTTGAGCCCTAGCTAAATAACGATAAACACTCAAATTAAAATCATCCTCTCTAACATACTCCTTACCAAATGTACTAATCAAACCTGCATGAGTCTTAGGATATATTCCTTTCTTAATCAACAATGCTTTAGCAGTTAAAAACATTGCGTAATAAGATAAACTCACTGAATCAGCATAATCCCCCAATTCAAATAATTTCTTACTGGAATTTAATTTAACATTAACCTTAACCATATAATCATCAATTTCAGACAAGAACAACACCTTCATTTAATACATTAGTTAAAAAAGAATACTCTCTAGTTTGATTAAAACGTTCAGTACTCATAACATGAGCTGAAACTAATTCTTGTTCTTCTAAAATAATATTTCCAACAAGTTCTGTGATAAGAGGTTCTATGTCCATCCAATAATCTGTGATGATTAAGATATCTATATCACTATCAGCATGATCATCGCCTCTTGCAACTGAACCAAACAAGATTATTTTCTCAATTTTATCTGATTTAATTGCCTCAGCAAACTGCTCAGCAATAATCCTACGATTACCCCTCATTATTTTCTCCCTCACTTTTGATTAATCTACATTATAAACTTGTTACATTATACTTTTTTTCTAATTCAAACAAATTATATCCAACAATTCAAATATATTTATTGTTTATCTTTATGATACAAATCCAACAATATTATCACATTTTTTTCTTAATAGCAAGTATCATGAAGTAAATAAAGTATAATCTATTTACAAAACTATATTCCCCACTATTTTCTCTTCCAATGGATTCAATTATCCCCAATTCTTTCATTCTAATTAAAAAATCATTGAATACTCTATTTTCATCAGTTGATAAAAATGATTTTACTTCTGATTTTTTGAAAGCCATAAGTTTATGATCACCAATTTTGAGAAGAATTTTTTCATAATGTTCACTTCTAATTTTATTTATTTTATTCCTTATTTGTTTATTTCCTAACTCTTCTGCGGCTTCAACAATGCCCAATAATGCAACCTCATTATTGATTAATAAATCATCTTGTGCTTTCCAGAAAACTGAATCTCCTATTTGTTGCATGATTAAGGGCATTCCCCATGAAAAATAAACCATATCATTTAATACATTATTATTTTCAAATATAATCCCAGTATCTTCAAATGAAGAAATGAAGAAATCAGTTATATCATCATTATCAAGCTTGTCTATTTCAATTAATTTAAACATCCTGGCAAATGATTCATTAATATTAGCTAAATTATCGAATTCATTCGGATAACTTATTAAAGTGAATACTGCTGGAACATAATACTCCTGGAATAATAATGTTTCCATAACTCCTTTATACCAATTAGTAAATTCAAGATTATCAGATAATCCATTGATATCATCAATGACTATGAATACTCCTTTTTTATCCTGTAGATTATTACATAAGGTTATCATGAAATCTACAAAATTTTTCTTAATGTTCTCCACTACTTCCGGGTGATCTTTTAAAGAAAATCCACTGCCCCCAAGTTTAATTTCTTTGATATTACTAACAAATAGCTTAATTACTTTTTCTCCCCAAGATTCTTTATTTATTTCTCTAAATAATGATTCAAGTAATTCCCTAATGAGTTCTTCAGTAGTAGTTCCCCCCTCATTACGCATATAAACAGGAATCATCTTAAAATTATCCTCTGCTTGACTTGCCACATATCTTACAAAAGATGTTTTACCCATTCCTTTTTTACCGATGATAAAAAAATGTTCAGGCATTCCATCCCGGATTGCTCTTGGGATTTGTCTTAAAATTTTTTGTGTATCATTCATCCTACCTTTGAATTTCCTAGGAGATACAGGCCTTCCCGGTTCAAATGGTGAATCTGGGAATATTTCTTCAAATACCATGATATTTCACGTCCCTTTCTTATTTTCAACTGCAAATACAATTTTATAAATGTCCATTAATCTTTAAAATTATTTTAAACATTTCTTCTACATCTTTAGGCATGTTTATTTCAATGACCTCGAAATTTGCTTTATTTTTTTGATTTAAATATTCTTGAGCGAAACTACGTCCCATGAATTTAACTCCAGTAAAATTCATCACTACTTTTGAAACATCATTTGGAATATTTTGATATAATTCTTCTATTTTATTTCTTGATCCTAAATCAGAATCAATTTGTTCTGATAAGATAATTTCAATTTCACTCATTTTATTCAATCCCTCCAAGTAAAGGGAATCATCTTTTTTACCTAAATTTAATGCCTCCATCATTTCAGATTCCAAGTCCCTAAGAGATTTTAAACCTAATTGTAATTCTTGTTTTCTTTCAGGGTATTTTTCCTGTAGGTCTAAATTTTCCTGAATTAAATTTTTAACATTATCTAATTCCATTACAATTTTTAATCTGCTAGGATATAAGAAATCATCATAATTGAAGTCTAATTTTTTAAATATTAATTTATTAGGATGTTTTTTCTCGAATTCAATTTTGTCCTCATGTGCACAGAATCCATATCGAGTATCCTGTTTAATATTATATACTTCATAATAAGTATATCCTTCTAAATTTAATAATGCTTGTTGTGATGTTAACCCCATATGATAAACCTCTTTATTAATTTATATGATATTTTTAGTATTTGGTTTATTGATGTCAACCTCTACTTAATAATATTAGTTGATTATATATTTAAATGTTTTTATCCCTATAAAATGAACAATGTTCACTAAAATAATAATAATAATAGTAGTTTGTCGAGTGAAAATTCCAAAAACACATGGGTCAACATTCCAAAAAAGTAACCAAAAAATAGTGAACTGTGCAAAAAATGCCATGAAAAAACAAGAAAAAAAATAGTGAAAGGTATAATAAAAAAATAAATGGGATTACAACCCCCCCACATATCATTTGCAATGTTTAAATTTCGAATCATTTTTCCACCTAAAATCTCTTTTAAATTACTGTACTTATTAACATTGTTAAATGCTTTTATTAGGCAAGTAGTTGTAAAGTATTTTATTATCTAAATGGATATCTTTAAGTTCAATTATATTTAAAATATTTCACCAAGTAAATGATTTTGAGGATCATTGTCTTTTAATTCTAATTTCACATATTCAGATATGTTGAAATCTGTGGAAATTTCCATTTTAATTTTTTCAAGTTCATCAGAATTCAATGTACATATATATTGTAAATTATGTTTTTCACATTTGTCTTTTATCAAATTCATTGCCTCTGCTACTTGACGATTGTCAACATCACTGAATATTTCGCTGTCATGTATTAAGAAATCAATATTATGGTAAATGGAGTTTAATTCCAATAACATTGCATCATAACAGAAAATTTTCATCTTTGAAACTCCTCTACTTTCATTTTTCGGAAATTCAATTGTGAAGTCATATCCTTTTTCGGATACATTGATTATTAATGAACCGTCTTCCCCATATAATGCTTTTGTATTTTCGTTAAAAATGGTTATGGATTTTTCCCGAGTATTTCTACTAAGTTCATGTTCCCGTTTAATTTTTTGATTAAATACGCTGACTTCTTCTTTAATTTCATCTTCAGTATCTTCAATTTGCTTATATTTGTCTATAATTTCATTTAATTTATTAATTTCAGATTTATTATTACTTATTTCCATTTGAATTAAAGTATAATCCTCTAATGCATTATGAGTATTTAGTATTTTCATAAGTTTTGATCTTTGTGTGTCATATTCTTGAATCAACTCTTCATTGTGATTAATAGTATTGGTCAGTTCTAAAATTTCAACCTTTAAAAATTCTCTTCGATTCTTTATCAAGTTTTTATGAAATTCTTTAACTTCTTTCAATGATTTTTTGGCTGAAGGCTTGAAAACTAAATCCATTTCAGCATATAAATTATTTAATGCGTCTTCTTTCGGATTTTTCTCTGTTTTAATTGATTCTTTATAATTATCTAATTTCCGTTTAAGTGTCACATTTTCATTAACAATAGATTTTATTTCTTTAGTTAATTGATTAACTTCTTTTTCAATATCCTTATATTGCTTATGAAGTTTAAAAGTGCTTAATTCTTTGATTTTTTCATCTAATTCATTTTCAAGTTTGATTTTTTTAGTTTCAATTGCTCCTAAATTAGGATATTCATTTTCAATTTTTTTCTTATCATTTTTTAAACTTTTTTCTTTATCTTTTATTAATTGAGCTTTTGAAGCACATTTCCAATTTAAACCTAATAAAAATGCAGTATTTGACTGAATATTAATATTTCTTTGATGACGATAGATAATAAAAGGATCTAAATATGCATCAGGGGTATTTCTAATAAAATAAGACATTAAACTTCTAAAAGAAGGTTTATAGTCGAAATCCTCATTTAAATCAAAATTATATAGTCCTAAAAGTTTTCTCCAATCTTCCAATTTATAATAATGTTCAGTTAGCGTTTGCTGGGGCTTCAATGGAAATTTTGAAAAATCTCCTTCAATACAAATTTTTCTAGGATTATCTATTGAACGAGATACTGTGCATTTGGAATTAAAAAGGTCTATAATAATACTGAATGTCCAACCTTTTATTAAATCAATTTTTTTAAGTTTACTATTTTTATTTACCTCTGAACCAAGACAAAAATCAATAATGTCAATTAATAATGTTTTACCAACTCCATTTCTAGTATCTTTATCATCTGAATCAGAACTTTTACTCCCCAAAACAATGTTCAAACCTTTAGTGAACTTAACTTCTTTAAACTTAGGATTATCTGCAAAAACTTTATAAATCATCATCAACCCTCATAAGTTCATTGTTGTTTAAATCAATCATGTTTAACATATATAACAAATCTAAAGATAAAATAAACCGTTCAAAATTATAAACACTGCCATCATCATGCACTTTATCCCATAACTCGGATATACTTTGTTTTTTAGTCATATTTTCAAAGATAACTGCTGAAGCACCAAGTAAGGTGTCTTCTTCTTTTATGTATTTATTTGGCATTATCATTTTTCAAACAACTCACAAATTGTAAAAAAGTAAACAATGATTGCTAGACAAGCAGCTTGTTCAGTTTCATTTAAATTATCTTTGAATTGGGAATACATTTCAAAAAATAATTCATCTCCTGAATGATTTTTTTTAAGTTTGTTATATGTTTCTTTCAGACTAATTTTTAATTGATTTGGAAAATTTTCATTATTTTTTGAGCAATCACTCATAAAACTCGTAACAGTATTTTGTTGGGTTAGTGCAGATAACACTAAATGTTTTGATGGATATGTTAAATTATTCTTTCGTAATTTGTGATCAATTGATCGGAGTTCATAAGTACTTTCATGCTCAAGTGATATGATATTATTGTCCTTATTTTTAATTGAATTTTCAAGAATACTATTTGAAGCGAAAGTTAAATCTTTAAAATCGAAATTTATTAGGTTTTCTTTAAGTAATTCTATCTTTGTGATATGTTCTTGTTTAATTTGTTTTAGTTTTTCAACAGTATAAATTTCTGGAAAATCATCAATTTTTTTATGACAATTTTTACATACTACTATAATATTTTTTTCATAATTTCGCTCATCTTCAGAAAGATTAGGGTTAAATCGAGCTCCATCTGGATTATATGCTTCAATATGTGCCAATTCCGCAATACTTGATTTTTCATTATTAATCTCAGTTATTATGATTGGGTTATTACAATCTGGCATTGAGCATATTCCCGCAGATTGGGCGAAGAGTATTCGTTGTGTTTTATTTGGTATTTGTTTTCTGTTCTTTTTTGCCATAATATCATTTTCACTATCATTGGTACTGTATATATTGAACAAAAGTGTTCAACCTATATTATCCCCCTAACAATTCTTTAATTTTTGAATTTGGAGTATATCTAGGATAATTAAAATAAACATAACGTAACAATCCTTTATAACCTAATCTATTTGAACCAACTTTAAGATTTTTAACTTTATTAGCAATATCTTCTGGAAATTTTATAGATTCAATATATTTAATCCCCTCTTTGGTAATAGAATATTCATTTCCTTCAGAGTCATAATCTATAAAATTATTGTCTTTAAGATTATTCAATATGTTAACTAAATTATCACTATAAGGTCCATGATTATGAGGATAAAATCCTAATTCTTTTCTAAGTTCGGGGTAAACTTCTTCTACAATTAAAAACATTTCTTTTTGAAAAAATAAATTTCCTTTTATTGGTTTTTGATTATCTAAATATAATAATAAAACAAAATCCTTTGCAGTAATTTCTGAACTCATAATTACGACCTCCTTTTTAGTTAATTAATACTTATCTTTAATTTTCTTAATATAAAAATCTATTTTTTAATTTTTCCCCTCAAGTTTATTCAACCTCTTCAATATATCATCAACTGTACTTAGTTTATCTTTTAAATGGGTGTTTTCATATTCTAATTTGTAATTTTTCTCTTTTGCAACATCCAATTCTGTTTTAACTTTATTTAAATCTTCAACTACTAAATAGGGTAAAGTCTGAATATAATCTTTTTTCAATACTTCCGGCCTTATACGAATATATGACTCATGAAGGACTCCATGAACTTTACGTCCTTCTAAGAGGTTAATTTTATCTCTGCTCATTCCTGCTTCACTCAGTTGTGTTGCATGATATCTTCTTAACATGTGAGGTGTGAATCGTCCATAAGTTCCGGCGGAACCTAAATCTAATTGTCTATTGATATCAGTGAAAAGATTATTTAAGTATCTTTCAGCTACTTTAAACAGTCGACTTGACTTGTTGAAATCATCTGTTCTGCTCATTAGATAATTGTTCACTGCTGTTACTGCTTCAGGACTGCAAAATGTATAATATTCTTGTGCGGTTTTTTGTCGTTTTAAAACAAATGTTGGTATAATGTCAACTTCTGAATCTTTCATTTTATCAATGGCAGTGTAAATATCTTTTGAGTTGTGGTATTCCATTGTTGCATCGAGATAATCTTTTACCTGTAGGTTTAAAACATCGATACGTGATAATCCGCTACTTGACATTAGTAGTACTACGGCTTTTAATAATGGATTGCAAATTCCGATTATTTCTGTTAAAAGTTCACGGTCTGGTAATTCCCCTGGCCTTATTGGTGTGGATTTGTTTATATTTTTTCTGCTGAAATAGGGTAAAGGTCCGATTATTATTTCGAAGTGTCTGAATATTGTTGTTACTGCTGTGAAGTAGAGGTTTGCTGTTTTTTCTTTATAGTTGTCATATAGCCATGATCTGAAACTAATTAGTAATGGTTTTAGTGTGCTGTTTTTCCAGTGAATATTTTTTGTTTCTTCATGATCTGCTATTGTTAGTAGTTCTCCGATTGTTTTTCCAGTATGTTCTTCGAAGAATCTTACTGCTCTGGTGTAGCTCATTTGTGTACTTTGGCTGCTTCGTCTTTCGGTGTAAACTTGTGATAGTATTTGTGGTGTAGTTTTCATATATTTCATTTTAAAGTGTCTCCCTTATTCTAAGTTGTGGGAGAGAGCATGTGAAAAGTAATATTTCGATGTTATTTTATAAAGTTATCATTACCTGTTTCATTATCATCACTTTTTTAATTGAGAATTGAATTTTACCTGACTAATGAAAATCACATCTGGTTTGAAAAATGAATTGAAAAAAAATTGTTTTTTTAAAATAAAATGTAAAAAACTAGGAATCAGTACCCTAGTTTTTATCTATTTATAATTTGAAATACACCAAAATAATAGCTGCAATGACTATGAATACTGCAATAACCAATACTATAACCAGTGCATTGTCCCCGAAATTAAAACCTGGATTTTGAGTAACATTTGTATCATTATGTGTTGTGTTTGTTAAATTACGGTTTGTCTGATTGGTTGTGTTCACCGGATTGTCAGATGAATCAGTTCCTTCTTCTGAATAATCATATGAACTGTATGTAGGTTGAGATGAGGAATAACCTGAACTTTGACTGTATCCTGAATCATAGCCAGAATCTGAACTTGAACTTGAGCTACCCTCTGAAGAATCAGAACTGCTGGAACTGTCCTGGGAACTGTCAGAAGATGAATCTGAAGATGAAGTATCTGATGATGAATCAGAACTGTCTGATGAAGATTGTGAACTATCAGAACCACTGTCCGTTCCAGAATCTGCAAAAACAACTCCGCAAGTGGAAATCATTATAACAAATACTAAAAACAAACATAATATTTTATTGATTTTCATTTAACCACCAAAATTTTTTTTATAAAAATTTACTTCTATATTTTACTTTTAAATTCATTATTTAAAACTTTTATTATCATGCATGCACAGAAACTTAAGAATAAATAATACTTTTTTTTAATTTTTTCATACTATAACTGCAGTTATAATTAATTAATTTTCATTTAATTCTCATTTTAACAACCATCTAGCACTAATTCATTTCATACCATGTTATTTACCATTCAACTTTAATTTTACTTGTTTAAA
>CACYBU010000159.1 GCA_902772665.1 uncultured Methanobrevibacter sp.
TTATGTGCGATTTGAATTTTTTCTATGATCTTGAGTAATACTTTTTTGTCGGATTTGCAAAAAATAATTGGTATATTTCCAACCCTCATAAAAACGTTTTAATTAGAAATTTAGCCAAATGTTTTGCAATTAATAGTGAATGATGTATCTTTAAGTTTCTTTTAATTTTGGATTAGATAGTTTGCCTTATCATCACATTAACTTTAACGGATGCAATTGACATTTAAAATTTTCTTAAAACTTCGTGATTATATGGTCTGTTGGAACTAAGTTGATTTTCAATATCGCCGAGTTACTATAAAAAAACATAACCCGATTATAATAAGAAAAATACTCTGATTTAATTGATGATAAGATTGGTAATAATTAATATCCTCACATAAATTTAATGCATAGGAGGAACTTAAACAATTATCTGCCTAGACAATATCACAAACTAATATGGATAATCTCCTTTTTCCCTATACTCCTTTTTCAGCCATGCTTTAAAAATGGAATCATATATTTTAAAACGGTCTTTATCCAGTTCTATTAATATTTTGTTCTGAAGTGATTTTAACGAAGCACCAATGGCTCCGCTAGTTACTCCCATTTTGTTTGCTATTTCAATTCTTTTTAATGGTTTTTCAACAAGGGAGGTGATAATCCTTTGTTCCTGTTTAGTCAACTTGTACCATTCATTTGTCAAATGAACAACCAAATAAGGTAGAGTCTTTTCGAATTCTGAAATTACTTTTTCTTCATTTAATTCTTCATTAGGAGGCAATAATCTTGCAAAGCTATTGACATAATAGGGGTTTCCGTTTGTGCATTTGTAAAATCTTTCAAAACCGTCATCTGTGAATTTAAGATAATCGGCTTTTTCAGCTAAATAATTTTTAGTTGTTTCAAATGAGAATGTTTTGATTTCATAGTTCAATATCCTGCCTCCAAAAGCACCCCTTTGACCTGCAATATCTCCGATCAAATCATCTTTAACACTCATGCTTCCGGAAAATATATAACCTATGTATTTTTGTGACTGAATGACACTTCTAATGTACCATAAAAATTCGTTTACATTCTCATCAAGCTGTTTTAACAATTGAAATTCATCAATAAATATTAAAATGCTGTTAATATGATTTTTACAGTCATCATATATTTGCTGAGGCAAGTCCATAACAAAAGTGGTGAATTTTGCATAATCTTCTTCAGTTTTAAGAATAGGAATGGGAATTTTATCAACGGATTCCAGTCTATCTAATTTCAAATTATGTGTCTTAAAATATTTCAAAATCTGTATATTAATAGTTGTGATATTTGACTGTCTACAGGCTTTAATAAGGGATTCGTATAATAATTTCATGAAACAGAAACGGGTTAATTTATCATCCTTTTTAAATTTGTCCATCCCTGCCAAATCCATATAGACGACCACATATTCATCCTTGAAATCCTTTTTTAATTTTTTCATTAATGCGGTTTTACCTACTCCTCTAATGCCGGTAAGCAGTATTGTTGGAGTTGATCCCTTTTTAGTTACCTCCAGATTATCTGAAATGAATGAAATTTCTTCTACTCTATTATAAAACTGTGAGTCATCTAAATTAGTGTCGTTTCCTAATGGTAAGCTTGCCATAATTACACCTTCAGTTAATATGTTTGGAAACATTATATTTAAATATAATGAAAATCTCATTATAATGGAAAAAACACACATCACATTATGTAATGAAAATCTCATTATAATCGAAAAAACACACATTGCATTACCATGAAATTCAAATTTCTTGCATTGTAAAACAGTGCGGAATTCAGATAGTGATGCTTTCATGAGATTTCTAGTCGCTTCTATTTGGTGAAAACCGATAAGTATACGAACTATTTTATTTGATTTTAAACGAACAGTTCGTGTTTTTTTTATTTAAATTTTTATTATTGTTCATTTTATACTAATTCTACTATACATACATATAATTTTTAATTTTTAGTTATATTTATTAATCAATGATTTTAAATAATATTATATCTATTGGAGGACAGCAAATGAGCGAACAAAAACCGATTCAAATTTTTTCAAATTCGGATGTGGACGTTGGAGTCAACGTGGTCAAAAGCCCGGTAAAGCTGACTATTCTTGAAATGTTAAGAGACAGCGACATGGAATTTGATGAAATTGTAAACAACACAGGAAAATCAAAATCAACAGTATCAGTACACTTAAAAAGCTTAAGGGAAAGTGGAATAATTTCATACAGGCTAAATCCTGATGATAACAGGAAAAAAATCTTTTTTATAACTTCAAAATATCTGGGTTCGGTTGATTTGTGCGAACCTAAGGAAATCAAGGAAACCAAATCTGATTACATAACCAAAAATATTATAGAAAACGATGAGGAATTTTCAACATTACTGTTCCATACGCTGAAATCCATGCTCATTCAGGAAGGAGTAAACATAGACCCTATTCTGCAGTCCACAGGAAACAGCATCGGAAAATCCATTTTTGAAATCCTCTATGATGATGATTTGGATATTTTTATGGAAAACATCGCCGATTTCTGGCAGAGAAAAGGCCTGGGTAGATTAACCTTTGAAATCGGTCAGTTAATTAAAATCACAACTTATGACTGTTTTGAATGCAAATCACTTCCAAAAACTGGAAAACCGGCATGTTTTTTGGATACAGGAATATTTGAAGGTTTATTCAGTGAATTTTTTAACATGCCAGTCAGTGTTATTGAAACTCAATGCTATACGATGGGTGATGAGAGGTGTGTGTTTGAGATAGAACCCAAACACATCAGATCATACTAGTCATCATTGAATTTTATAACGGTGGTTGTCAAGTAAGGTTTTTCATTGGAAAACCCTTCAATTATCTTTTCATTTTCACGGGTACAGTTCTCAACGGAATAAATCTCTTTTGGCCTGTTTTTCTCTTCGATTGCGGATTCCAACTGTGAGGTGTTTCTTGACGCCTTCATAAGCACTATTGAATCACTGTATTCCAGGACTTCATCCAGTCTGTCATCAATTTTAGGAACAATAGTTAAAATATCATTCTGCTCAACCAGTGCTTCGTTTTTGGCGGCAGCACAGGCGGTAAATGATGTAATTCCTGGAATTGTTTCAATTTCATACCTGCCGATTAATTTTTTCTGCACATATGAGTACGTACTGAAAATTGAAGGATCTCCAAGGGTGATAAATGCAACGTCCCTTCCGCTGTCGAGATATTGGGCAATCATTTCAGATGCACTTGTCCAAATCTTTTCAAGTTCTTCTTTGTCTTCAATCATTGGAAATATAGGTTCCACAAGCATTAAACGTTTATAATCTTTTCTTTCTTTAAGAACAGGTCTCACGATAGATAATGCAATACTTTCTTTTTCTTTTGATGATTTTGGTGAAAATACTACCGGAACATTTTTTAAAACCTTAGCCGCTTTTAAAGTCAACAGTTCACTGTCTCCGGGGCCAACACCAATTCCTATAAGTTTTCCTTTTTCAGCCATCATAATCACTTTTACATTTTAATTGCAATATTGCAATGTGTTTGTCTACTACTTATTTATAGTACTACTTTACTAATATATTTTTAATGTCAAATTCTATGTTCTGTCCAAATTGTGGAATGTTAAAAAGTAATTGTGTTTGTGATAAACCGGAGAATAAGAAATCTGGCGGTCTTACTAATTTATTTAGTTTTTCCAAGCCTAGAAAATCATCAATTTTGGATGATGAGATTCCTGATGTATATTCAGTTGATGATTACCAGCAGGATGAGGGAACCGCAGCATATCTTAAGGAAATTTATCCAGATATAGATGATGAAATAATTGTTAATTTCCCGTTTAAAGAACCGAGACTCGGACAGCTGGAAATCATTCAGGATATAAATGATGCAATTAAAAAGGGATATAAATATATTATTCTTGAAGCCGGAACAGGAACTGGAAAATCGGCAATAGCAACAACACTCGCTAAAATGTATGAATCAGCATATATACTGACAATGACCAAGCAGCTGCAGTCCCAGTATTCAGATGAATTCTCATTTCCACTGGTTAAGGGAAGGGGAAATTTCGCATGTCTGCATGAAAATCTCGAATCAACATGTGATATGGGTGCATGTAAAACTGCTCCCACTTCAAGCAAGTTCTTCTGTCCTTATGGTGTTGCTAAAAACCCCTCACTAGATGCCGAACTTGCTTTTGAGGATTCATTCGGAGGAACCCTATTTTACCAGTCACCCAATCACTGTCACTACTGGAATCAAAAGGCCAATGCGGTAAACTCTCCAATCACACTGATGAATTATGATTATGCAATCGTAGAGCTGAACTACGTCAAACATTTCGCAACAAGATCTCTTCTGATTTTAGACGAGGCTCACAACATTGAAAACAAGCTAATGTCTACAATGGAAGTCACACTCTACAACAGGACTCTTGAAAGGGACATAAGCAAAACAATGTCCAAATCCATTTTACAAGAAGGTGAACTTGAAGACTGGATAATGGAAGTTGATGCTATCAGAGATGCATATGATGAAATTGATTTAAAGGAGTTAAGCAAAAACAAGTCAGAAAGAATTAAATCAACCATTTTAAGACTTAAAACACTTAAAAAGAATCTTGTAAGGGAACCTAAAAACTGGGTCATCGACACCGATGAAACAAGTGTTGTATTTAAACCGTTGAGAGTTCATCATTATGCCAAAAACAATCTACTGAAATACGGGGATGTTGTCATTTTCATGAGTGCAACAATTCTCTCCCATAAGATGTTTTCAAAATGGCTCGGACTGAACCCGAATGAAGTTTACCACATCAAAGTTGACAGTCCGTTTTCCAAAGAAAAAAGGCCAATTATCCTTAATCTCGCCGGAAAAATGTCAGCAAACCGGATTAAGAATACTGCACCGAAAACCATTCCGATACTGCAGGAAATCCTCAAAAAACATGAAGGGGACAAGGGGTTAATTCACACCCACAGTTATAAGTGCCAGCAGTACATTGTCAATAACCTTTACAATTCACGGCTGGTTTCCCACACATCAAAAAACAGGGAACAGGTTTTGAATTTCTTTGAAAAAGACGACAATCCACTAGTTCTAATTTCTCCGTCCATGAGTGAAGGTGTGGATCTGCCATATGACAAGTGCAGATTCCAGGTTATCTATAAGATACCATTTCCCTATCTTGGTGACAAGCAGGTTAACATGAGAATGAAAAGGGATAAAAAATGGTATGCCTATAAAACTGTCATGACATTGATGCAAGCCTACGGGCGTGGAATGAGAGCCGAAGATGATTCCTGTTACACTTATATCATTGACAGTGATATCAACATGCTTTTTAAAAGCCCAATGTATCGCTCACTGATTCCAGACTTTTTTAAAGAAGCAGTTGTAAGATTAAAATAATCAGCGGACCTGGAGGGATTTGAACCCTCGATCTTGGGATCCGAAGTCCCACGTCATTCCTAACTAGACCACAGGCCCTATTTATAACTTATTTTTCTTTTGAATCAATGGAAATAATCGGAATATCATCGATGTCTTCTACTTCGGCATAAATGTCATCAATGGATTCACTTTCAAGCTTTGCTTTTTCATATTCCATCTCTTCAATTTCTTCCGGTGATAAATCATTCTTCTCGCCGGATTTTTCTTTTGCAGGTGGAAGATTTTCATCTTTCTTTGAAGATTTATTTTTTTTAGAAGGAGCAGTTTTTTTAGGTGAAGGTCTCAAATCTTCCTTAGCGAATTCGCCTATCTTGTAGGATTCCTTATCCAATGGAATATTACTTTTCGGTATGACTTTGGCGGATGGCTTATCCTCTGTGGTTTCATGAATTTCTTTTTTTTCGTCATTAATTGAATCTATACTATTTGTAATATTTTCAAAAGGATTTTTAACGTTGAATAATCTGTAAACTCCATAAACTAATAAAAATAATCCAACTATAAAGACAATAACAAACATAAAGTTTGTCTCACCGGCTACAACGTTATCTATAATTCTGTCAGTACGTGACTGGAAAATAAACACTGAGATAATCAGCAGTAGGACTCCAAGAATTGAACTTACGATTGCAAGAACTGGTCTTCCCCGAATCTTGGCGTTAATGACATTGTCGAAGTTTTCACTGATTTCTCCTCCAAAGGCATCATCCATATATTCTCTGTCATCTTCGCAGTTATCATCAATATCTTCAGCTTTTGGAGTTTTAATGATATAATTTTCATCAATTGGGTTTTCTTCTAAATTAACAGCATGTGAATCTTCATCACCTGGATGATAGATGTATTCATCATCAATTTCCAATCCTCCATAATAATTCTCACTGTCTTCGTTAAGATATTCAATTAACTCACTGTCTTCTTCAAGACTGTCATATTCAGAGTCAACTTCATCATCTTTGACATTGTCAATCATGTCTTTCAAATTGGAAATCCTGTACTCCTTGTCTTTGGAATCTTTCATAGAAAAACCTTCTTAATCGTATTCTCTCCATTTATGTTTACATTTTTTACATGTGAAAAAACGTGTAGGAGCTTCATCAGCGCTACGGGTTTGCTTTAATTCATAAGTCGCTTTATCATGTCCGCATTCAGGACAAATTTCGGTAACGCCCGGACCTAAATCCACATCTTCTCCAAGCATTTTAACAGTGTCTTCAGACTCATGCTCGCCGATTGAAATACCTTCATAATCTGCAGTATTGGTATTTGCATCTGAGTGTCCGCATGAATTGCATGTTAAAACACCATTTTCATCCGGCATCATCATTGATCCGCATTCAGGACAAAATTCCATTCTTTTCCTCCATTTTAACTTTATCTAAGCTATCTTTTATTATTTTTTCATGGTCAAAGGCAAGATTAACGGTTTCAAGTTGGTCTTGTGAAAAAACATCTATGCTTTTAGCGTCGCTATCCGCTTTTCTGGTATTCAAATCTCCCCTTGCAGTGAATGCAACAGTTATGGTATGACCTCTCGGGTCACGGTCGGGAGATGAGTAAACATTGACCAGTTCTTTGAGTTCAATGTCAATGGAAGTTTCTTCTTTTGCTTCTCTTATAGCTGCGGTTTCTACACTTTCACCATATTCAACAAATCCTCCAGGTAACGCCCAGAAACCTTTGAAAGGTTCATTTTTTCTTTGTATCAGGATGAAATTAAAATCATCATCATAAATAAAGATATCGGCCGTTAGTGAAGGAATTTTATAATCTGCCATTTAATCACGTTAATTATAAAGCATCATCAATAAGTTGTTTAAATTCTGAACTTTCTTTTTGCAGTTCCTGCGCTGCCTTTTTCAATACTTTCCTAGGTCTTTTTCCTCTTTTGGTTTTAATAGTCATCTGTGGCTTTCCTGTAAGAGGATGATCGATATTGTAAACAGCATACTCAACGTCCGGATTCTGCATTAAGATATGTCTTAAAGCATTGAAAACTCCATGACTTTCATCTTTTACTTCAAATGTGAGTTCTAAAGTTTTATCTTCAATAATTTCAAAATTTTCCATTTTATCAAACCTTAATTAATCATTAACATAGTTTATAGAAACTTTACGTCTTTCTTTTTTATTACAGGTATTGCACTGAAGTTCATTTGCTTTCTTTGTAGTATGCATGTAATCTCTGCAACGGGTGCACATTGCTTTTAGTACTCCACACTCATCATCAACAGTTCCCAAATCAACATTGTCTCCTGTTATCTTAACCACTTTTGCCTGAACAATGTCACCAATTCTAAAAGCATCGGATAATTTTTCCAAATAGTCTTTTTTAGCTTGTGAAATGTGGATAGCACCCATATAAGGCAGAGCTAGTGGTCTGCCGTTATCTTTCATACATTCAATTTTTACATTTGCCCTTTGAGGTTTAATATCAGTTATCTGACCATAAACTATATCTCCCACCTTTAAAAGGGCAGGCTTTGTATCTGACACAACAGAAATAACCTTCTTTTTTTGATTAATTTTAACATTTCCAAGTACTGATGACTTAATGTCACCATTATCATCATAAGTACCTTCCCCTGGTAAATACTGCTCTATTATTCCTAATTTATCTCCAGGCATAACAATTTGCTCGTTTTCTATACTCATTAAAATCCACCAAAAATATTAAAATTCCTTTAATATTATAAGTATATTGATGTTTATATTTAAAAGTATTCATATTTTAAAATTGTTGTTTTTTGTGAGGTTTCCTATTTTATGAGTCTATTTTTCTTTCATCTATATCTGCTTTTGCATCCATCATCATAATTCTGCTAAATAATCCTATTCATTTTCCTTCATATGTTATGGTAAATATATTTAATTATTCTTGGGAGTCTTGTTTTATAAAAAGACTCTAAATTGTTCGTTCGCGGAACTTCTTTTAATTTTAGTATGCAATAGTGCTTCAGGTAAATATTTCTTAAGAGGGTTGGAAACAACTATAAAATTTTGAAAAAATTTTCTTTAAATTCCATTTGAAGCACAAATTGAACTTTGGCGATTAAAAAATTGACATTTTCTAACCCTCATTATTAGGTTTAATTAATCTTTTTCTTCTAAAACAGCTTGAATTAAGAAGTATATTGGGTATAATTGATTTGTAAACTGATATTCTCCCTGTTTTTTAGAACTGGATAATTCAATAATTCCTAATTTTTTTGCCCTATATATAAAGTCTTTAAATACACTGGATTCGGTTTCATTTAAAATATTTTCAAATTCTTTTTTGGTAAAAGTACTGTTTGGAGATGCTGCTAAGTTTTTACCAATTTTTTTAAATAATGACAAATAACTTTCACTTCTGATTTTATTGTCAAGTAATGGTTGCAAGTATTTAAGCCCAATTCTATTTCCCGCTTCAATCACACCATTTATTGCATCAGTATTATCAATATATCTATCTGTATCTTTCCAAAATACTGCATCGCCAATTTCTTGCATCATTGTTGGCATTCCTGATGAATATTCAGTCATATTTGATAATGCATCTGGAGATATGCCTATATTATATGATGAAAAGATTGTTTTATAAAAATTTTCTATATCCTCATTTGACAATCTTTTTAACTCATGTGTATGAAAAATTCTATTTACAGAAGGATTGTGGGCATATAACTTTTTAAATTTTTCAGGATATCCAGTTAACATTATACAAATAGGAGCATTTTCAATGGATGTTGCAAGTGTATCTGCAAAACTTTTATACCAATTTGCAAAATCAGGTGTATGTGACAGTCCGTTAATATCATCAATAACGATGAATAATCCATCTTTGTCTTTAAAATTACTCATTAAATCGGATAAATAGAATGCAAAATTATCTTTAATATTTGTTATTTCATCTTGTGAGGGTTTAAATTTAATATTCAAACCTCCAAAGCCTACAGATTCAACATATTTATCTATTAGGTTAAAGATTTTATTTGACCATTTTTCGGATTTAATTGAATTCAATATTCTTTCGATTATCTGCACAACCAGTTCATCAATTGTATGAACTCCATCATTCATAATATGTGCAGTAACCATAGAATAGTTTTTCCGAGCAAAATTAGAGGTAAAATTGGCCAGGGATGTTTTGCCTATGCCTCGTTTTCCAGTTATGAAAAAATGTTGAGGATTTCCAGATTTCGCTGCGGGAAAATATTTTAGTATATCACTGATAATATCCTCCCGTCCTTTAAATCTATCGGGACTTACAGGTTGTCCCGGTTGGAATAATGATTCTTTTTCGGAAATATCTATATAAAACACCTTTTAATTTGCTATTTAACATTGTGTATTTCAATATATTTAAAATTATCCTAAAATCAACTCAAATTAATAAATCTATAATCAGGCGCCGATTTGGATAATACATATAACTGATGTGGCTGTCAGTGGTGATGATTATAACTATTATCTTATAATAAACTGTTTAACAGTGTGTATAAGATATGATGAAAGCTGATTTTAGTTTCTCATAGTTTATCTTTACATCACATATACCTTTCATGAAACAGAATCTCATCCAATTGATAGTTTTCCCATTCACGCTTTCCCAGTACAATCTCCAGTTCCTGTGGTGTCAGCAATGGTTTTTTATACATCTGCGAATCATCAATTGCTATTCTAGGACATGCACTGACAACAAATGCATCCAGTTCAAGATAAGGCAGCAACATATCAGGTGAAACGTTATCCATAAGGAGAATGTAACTTTCCATATTAGCATCCTCAAGGGTTTTTTTAATTTCCTTTGCAAGGTTCATTCTGTATTGGCCTTCCTTTGACGACACAATAATGCCCCATTTTTTGGCTGAATGTGCTTTGGTGATTCTTGCAAAGCGTATTCTTAAGATTCTGTCGGCGAATTCATCCATGCTTCTTATTTCGGAATTATACGGATCAAGGGCGATAACTTTAGTATTTGAAAACAGTTTTATTCCCAGCGGGTGGAAGTTTCCGCTACCGATAAACAGTATCACGTCAACCTCTAGGTCTTTGATTGATGAGAAATTGCATCCGAGAACCTGTCCTTTTCGTGTTGATGGTGATGAGCCTAAAATAACATCCTTGCCGTTGTCTTCCAGAAAATCCTTTGTTTCATTTAAAAGATGCAGGTGTTGTGTTGTTGTTACAAGTCCTATTCTTGAATAATTTTTAAGTTCTTTTAGGCATTTTTCAAGGTCTTTTTTAATGTCAATATTTGAATAGGCTTCAATAAACAGTGTCGGAACTTCATATTTTAAAGGCAGTGGGGTGTGGCCGTAGTGGATTATCAAATCCACGCATCCTTTCATTTTCCAGTCGCTGACATCACATGCTCCGTAACAGGGGTCACTGGAGATTATAACGATAGCATCAGTTTCTGATTCAATGGTTCTGGCTATTTCTGTTGCATGAACCTTCAAACCTTCCGGAAATTGAATTCCGACTGTTTTCACGTCAAGTGAGGTGATTTTACGGATTACCTTATCTAAATCCATATCATACATTGACATTTTAATCTTCGATTGTGCTTTCAATTACTACTTTGCCGTCAATCACATCAAGTTTAACGATTGACAATACATCAATTCCGGTTTCCTTTTTAACGATTTCCTTTCCAAGACCTTTATCAATAATGGCGACTACAGATTTTAAATCAAGTCCCATGTCCTCAAGGGTTTTAATCAGTGCAATGAGGGTTCCTCCGGTACTTACCACATCATCGATGAGCAGTATCTTTTCGCCTGGATGGAGATCATTCACGTAAAGGTTTGATGAGCCGTATCCAGTTTTCTGATAAACTTCGGTTTCACCGGGCAGTCCGTATTGCCTTTTACGGATTACCACAAAGGGAATGTCGGTTGCAAGAGACAGAGCAGTTGCAAGGTGTATTCCCATTGCTTCAACTGCAACGATTTTGTCAATGTCCAGATTTGCATATTTATAAACTGCAAGAGATAATTCTCTAAGCATTGTAGGATCCATTGCAGGTACACCATCACTTATAGGATTTACAAAGTAATTGTAATCTCCTTTTTTTACAATTGGGGATGCTTCTAATGATTTTATTACTTTTTCTAACATAGTTCTCACACGAAAAATTATTAAAAGTTGTTAAATATAAATATATTTTAATATAATAATTAAGTTTTCTAATAGATGTGATTAATTATGCTTGGAAATTTAGGTGAAAATCTTACTAATACTATGAAGAAATTAGTAGGAATGTCAGTTATTGATAAAAAAACAATCAAAGAAGTTGTAAAAGACATACAACGTGCTTTAATTCAATCTGACGTTAATATTAAATTAGTTTTAGAATTATCAAAAAA
>CACYBU010000160.1 GCA_902772665.1 uncultured Methanobrevibacter sp.
ACAATTCTATGATTTAAATTTCAAGGTTTTAAATTGTTAATAAAACGTTATTAAGTTGTATCATCCCACAAAATTTTTTACATAGCCTTATGGTTTATTTACTGTTAGATTCATCAGGGTAATGATGACACCATACGATTATATGCTTTGCTTAAACTTAGTTTGAAGAATGGAGTCCAACAAATCGAGCTACAGGTTAGACCTATCTAAGACCCTATTTTGACAATGTTCCAGAAAAGATAGAGGGATTTGATTTATCCTGAATTCGTGAATTTATAGCGGATAGAAATCTACTATTCATTGAAGCCAGCGCAACAATACTCTACTCCTTTAAAGACAATATCTCCGAAGAGGAATGTGTATCTTAAATACACAAATTAAAAAACTATATTACCCCAAACATCATACAAAATGCTTACCATACCATTAGAAACTTTAAATTAACTTATAATAATTTTATTATCACCGAAAATGAAGTTAATAATATAATAGAACAAATTAACACTAAAATCAAAGAATTAACTGGATATTTTGAAAAATTCGAAGGTTCAAGAAATAGAATAATTGTTTTAGGTAGCATGGATTATATGAGAATTACTTTAAGAGAAACTAATCTTAATTTAGAGGATACAATTAATTTATTACTATTTATTCAGAGATATTTAGTCATTATATAAAGAATTGCCAAACATATCTCCTTTGATGAGTTAATTGATTTAAATTTAGATTGGTTAGAAGCAATATTTGATTAATTCCAAGAATTTGTAAGCGAAGAACACCACATCATCAGCAAAATAGATGACGATGATTTTGATGAAAAACTATGTTACCACTGAGGTTTTAATATGAATCGCCTTAAAAACAACCAATATACCATTTATGATGCCCAAATAATTATATATTACTGTTTTCTTTATAAAAATCATAGAATAGTTGAATTAACTAATAAAGCGAGAATTTTAACTGCATTTTTAATTAAAAACAATGTTACTATTATTGTTCCAGCATCAATAATCATGGAAATTTTTAATAAAGGATTTGAAAAAATTATTTCTGAGTATACCTCCTCAAAATATCCTAATCAGATAACCGGATTAACAAAAAAGTTATCATACGTTTTTGAATATCGCCTGCAAAGAAAAGTTGAAAAAAATTTCAATAATATGATTAATAGCAACTGGTTTGAAGTAAGACCTCATTTTCCTTCAGAAGCCTCAATTGATGATATTATTGACTTCTTTAAAAACATCAATGATAAATCCAAATTAAATGAATTTTTAAATGAAAAGGACAGATATGACCCTGTACCTTCAAGAATAGATATGGAACTAATTGCCTTTTCAAAAGAGATTTCCTCACCAATCATTTCTAATGATTACGATATTACATTTTTTGCAGAGGAACTGTTTGAGGAAAATTTGTCCGATGAGATATATCCGCTTAAAGAACTGAATATCTACAACAATTAATTAATCCAGATATTGAGAAATATTCGTATCTTTAATAATCTTTTTTCTCAATATTTTATCAATACCTGTACCGTATTGTGCTGCTTTTTTAGGTCTGTAGGCTATTTCATAGTTAAGACCCTCTTCAAAAGCGATTTTTCTCAATATGCTTTTGCGCATGTCATCATGTATTGAGACTATCTTTTTGTTATCTGGAATATTCAATACCAGTTCAACAAGTTTTTTATCCAAAAACGGCAGTCTTAACTCCACACCGTTAAGCATTGAGCATGCATCATCTCTTTCCAGGTTAACATGGTACATGTTTGATATGTCTACTCTTAAATCATAATTTAAAGTTCCATTTACAAAACTCTCAAGATAACGTTTATATCCTCCAAACAGTTCATCAGCACCTTGTCCGGAAATAGCTACTTTAATTCCGTCTTCAGCCACCATTTTTGTTGCAAAATATGTTGTAAGTCCCACTCCAACTTTCATTAAGTTGTCATCTCCAATTGCATTTACCACATCTGGAAGGGCACGGCGGACTGAATCTTCTGTTACCTCAAAGATTTTCAAATCAAGATTGAGAAATTTTGATGCGTATATTGCGGCTTCCACATCTTTTGAGCCGTCAGCGCCTACTGCATAAAGTGTTATATTCAAAGGGATATTTTGTGAAATTTCACTTAAAAGCAATGCAAGATATGAGCTGTCAATACCTCCTGAAAATATTACACCAACGTCACTTAATCCTTCAACTCTTTTGGAGACGCTTAACTTTAACATCTTATCTATCTTAGCTACATCGCCTTCAAAGACTTTTTCATATATTGCCTGTGCCGGAGCTATATCCTGCCAGTTAAACAGTATATGTTCAGGTTTTAAAGTTTTGATTTCATCAAAACCGGCTTCCTTCAGAGACTGTTTGGATGATGCGAATCCCTTTAAATTATCCCTACATCCGTAAAATAGTGGTTTGACTCCCAGAGGATCACGTGCAATTGCCAGGTTTTGCCCGTCCCATAGGGCAAATGCATAATCCCCATCAATCAATCTGGTTACCATTTTAATAGCTTTAACCAAATCCCCATTATTATAAAAGTCAATCAGGTAAAGTAAAGCTTCCGCATCGGATAAAATTTCCTTTTCAACGCCAACCTTTGAGAGCAGGTTTGTTATTGTTTTAAAATTATAGATTTCACCATTGAAAACCAGAGTGAGATTTTCATTGTTTACCGGCTGGGGCTGTGAAATTCTATCATTTGAATCATAAATTGAAAGCAGATTGTGGCCAAATGCCAACGGATAAATATTATCATCACTGAATTCATCAAGGTCAATGTCAGTGTAGAGAGTATCTAAAAAAATGCCCGATGAATCCGGACCCCTATTTTTAGAGACCTTTAACATTTCAACAATATCTTGTGCTTTAACTTTACCTTGTAAACCTACTATTGAACACATGGTATAAGGTATGAAATTAATAATACTTAAAATTTAAAAAAATAATGGAATGGATTGGTTAATCCCCCTTCCATCTTTTTAATTTCGGAAATACTTCGCCCATCATTGCACCTGCTTCAGTTTTATCGATGTCATGATGGTATTCACACATTTTTTCGATGCAGAAATTCATCATTTCATCCATTGACATGTCTGATGTGAATTCCCCATCCTTA
>CACYBU010000161.1 GCA_902772665.1 uncultured Methanobrevibacter sp.
ATTTTAATTTTAATATTCGGGAGATTTTTTTAACATATTTGTTGTCTTCTTTCATATGCTTTTTGTGTTTTCGTTTTTCAGCTTTAAGTTGGCTTATTTCAGTTCTTAATTTATTCATTTTTTCAATGTCATTTTTTCGTCGTTTGTCTTCATTTTTTGGTATGCCTACACAACCTTTATATTTTTTCTTTAATAGCGCTAATTTTTCTTCTTTTTCATGTATTTCTTTATTAATAGTTTTTATTCTTCTTTTTAGACGATTGTGCACGGGATTTATTTTTGCCATTAAATTTTTGCATGGAATGGAAAATGCATCTTTGTTGATTTAACTCTAATTCTTCTAATAATTTTCTTATATCTTCTATCTCCATCAGTGACGATTGTATGGTAATCTAAGCCTTTGATTGCATCTTGTATGGATGATTTAATATAATTTCTGTTAAATAATTTTCTGGGAATTAATATGTCTTTAAGTATAATTCTCGTTTTTATAATCTATTAAAGTTAATCTAACGTATGGTTGATGTTTAACATAGACAAATTCCTCATCATAATTTCCTACATGACCTAATTTTATTTTTCCATTACGTATATCCTCTTCAACTTCCTCAAACTTTTTTAATTTAAAATCTTCTATAGTCCTATTACACAAGTCACAAATTCTTCTATAATCAATATCCAAGCCATAACTTAATTTTAATAATTCAGAAACCTTTTCAAAGGAAAAATGTTGAATATAATAGTATTCCATGATTAAATTGCAGAAAAATCGACTATATTTGCAATTTTCATCACGCATATCAGACAAATCAGTTGTTTGTGTTTTTTTTACCCTTTTTTGTTACTAATTTATATTTTCTGATGTAAAGATGTTTTAAGTTATCCATATTACATTTTTCATAGCCATCATAGACGTAACCTTTTTCGAACAATTCATTTTCTTGAATTTCATTAATAAGAATTATTCTATCATTTTCATCAGCAATAGTGTCTAATCTGTAAAGATCAATCATGTCTGACATAGTGCTGATAAAACATTTTTCATCAAAAAAGAAAGTATTATATAGGTTGTGTGTACAATGGATTATTGGAGAAGTTTTATTTTGCATAATAAAATATATTCTCCACTCCTTATATTAATAGTTTTATTAAAAATCAAATCTAAATTTTGTTTTCATCACCAAAATAATAATCAACCATTAATTTAGGAAAAATAACATCAAATAATGCAATCAGAATATCATGATATGAACATATCATTCAATTCGATGTAGCCTCATAAAATAGGAACATCACCATTATGGCGTGAATAAATGCTGACAGATATATTTTTTCCTATTTCGATTATTTGAAATACAATTTTCATTTCATTCAAAGCATTCACACAATAGGAAAATACTAGTAAGCAAAATGTTTGTACAATAAGGGGTTTAAATCCTACCTTTCCTATTTAAGACACTTTACCACAATAAATTAAATGTCAAGAGTTTAAATTTGGAATAAGAATCTAAATTAAGTGTCTTGGTGTGTAAATAAGATATAAACTGCAGAAATAAATCAAGAATAAAACAATCAGAGTTTAAATTTGCATCTTGGAAATGATTATTATAGTATATTACCAAAAGTTTTATCATCGTTTGGTACTTTTTCAAATGCTCTCTTGGAGTTTGTTTAAATATGCTCCAACAACATAATGAATAATTGAATTTTGATAAAATTATATATCCACGAAAAAATATTAGTGATAAAAAAATATCAGAGTTTAATCTTGTGTTATTTTTATGTGTTTGGTTGTGAATAAAGGTTTGAAATTGGAACTTTTACGTGATAAAAGTATGATTCAGGTAGAGCAAAATATTGGTAATACATGCTTTGTATGGAACAATATTTTAAACATATAACTTGAGTTATATGAATTATTTAAATTTCACGGACACCCGTTATCTCCCACAATCAATAATTTAAATGCAATTTTGAAAATGCTGAAAAAGGAAAATAGTTTTTTATATGATGGTGAATCCACCAGTCAGCAGAAGTTTATCGTGATATAAATAAAGTATTCAATAAAAAAACAGAATTCAATGTATAAAAGTTAGGAAATAGAAGAGAAGCAGTTTAAAAACAAGGAAAATATATCACTGAGAATATTTTCACAGTGTGAGAAGTATTTGATAAATATCAAGGAAAGGAATTAGTGGAATTGAACATTACAGAACATGACAAATTCCATCAGATATATATTTAAGGCAATGGTTGTGAATAATTTTATAATAATGTCCTAAAAAGATTAATTATATATTATAAAAATCATATTAATTATCATGAAAAAATATTCTTATTATATTTAATGCAGGTTTTAATTGAAAGAGTTCCTGACACGGATGATATTTTCGAAAATACATATGATGGGTTTAAAGCATCAAAAAACATGTTCATGAAATCATAATAAGGATTGAAAATAATGTGTATTTGAATTAAATGATCGATTCGTTATATTAGAAAAACATTGGAATATAAAGTGATATTATGGCATCAAAACAGATTACAAAAACATGGTGGGGAGAAAAATGGTTAGATGCTCTTAAGGGAGTTTACTATACCAATCGAATCGGCAGGGGAAAAACTTATGCCAACACAGGCAGAGTCTATGATATTTTGATTAAAGATAATCTTGCATTGGCTAAAGTCAAGGGAAATTACAGAAATTATTATAATGTTTCCGTTGAATTTAAGCTATTCACTCAAAAGGAGAAAAACATCATTATCAAAACAATATATGAAAACCCCCAAATACAGTCTGCACTCCTAAACCATAAGCTACCTTCACAATTGTATTCCCTGCTTCTTGAAGAGGGGGTCAATGTTTTTCCGACTTCTCACGAAAGCCTTGATACAAACTGCAACTGTCCTGATTATACAACAATCTGCAAACACATTGCAGGGTTGGTTTATATGATTGCTCTTGAGATTGATAAGGATCCTTTCTTAATTTTTAAACTTCAGGGCCTAGACCTGCTGGATTGCCTTAATCTCGAAGTTGAAAAGAATACAGTAAAGGACATCTCAGAAATTTTTACAAACACTGACACTCCAAAAGATGAAGATTTGGATTTTTCCAAAATCTCTAATCTCCACTCAGAGATTTTTCAGCTTTTGGATGACAATCCGGTATTTTATAAGAAGGATTTTAAGGCAATTCTTGACAATATTTATAGGTCAATGCCACGTTATGCTAAAAAACATTGCGAAAATTATACTCGTCAGGGTTACAATCACTACGGGGGCTACACAAAATTGGATTT
This sequence comes from uncultured Methanobrevibacter sp., assembly GCA_902772665.1. Classification (GTDB taxonomy): domain Archaea; phylum Methanobacteriota; class Methanobacteria; order Methanobacteriales; family Methanobacteriaceae; genus Methanocatella. Next base: position 3,303 of record CACYBU010000161.1, read on the forward strand.
TAAATATTCACAATTCACCGGCCAAGAAGATGAATATATCGGCTGGCTTGAAGAGATTTTCCAAAAGCGTTGGAGCATGCCAAATCAGTGGGAAACCTTTAAATTAAACATTAACAACAACTATCAGATTTCAAGCATTAAAACAGGTGCCAAAACTCCTTTTAATAGCAATAAAAGTAAATCCACATTATTCGGGTTTTACACAGAGCTAAGCGAGAGCAACATCACTACCTTTAATTATGACATCCAATTTTTAAATCTGATTTATCAGTTCACGCTTGAATTAATTAAAAAGCATGCTATTGTCCCAGAATTGTTCAAATCTGGCAAAAACTATCATATCAGATGGGTTCCAGCAGTTTTTGACAAAAACATTTCAAATGTCATCAATGTCCTGACAGATTTCTGTCCTGAAAACCTCATAACTTTTAAAAACAATGAATTATCCCGCAAAGACCAGATTATTGTTGCAGTCAGCCTGTTTGTACAGGGTTTCTTTGAAAGATATCTCAAATATGGTACAGCACAATCAATTAAACGGAATTACACAGAAGATGTTTTTAAACTGTTCTTCTGCTATCCTCAAAAATTCAAAAATGAAATTACAACTCCTGAAGCAATTAACCAATGGTTAAGTAAGTTTCAGATTAATTCACGTGATTATGATTTGTATTTGCTCATTGAGGAATCACATAATGGATTTAACATAGACATTAAAGTCAACGATGAGATGGAAAGCATTAATGAAGTGATTGAAACCACATCAGATACGCTTCTTAAAACAAATCTGCTTAAGGACCTACCTCATAAATGAGACTTACCCAAGATTCGACCAAATCATCAGCTTAAATGAAAATCTTGAATTAAATTTGGATGACTTTACAAATTTCTTTTTGAATACTTTGCCACTGTTTGAAATAATGGGGCTTGAAATTATTCTGCCTAAAAGTCTGCAGAAGATATTCAGACCAAAACTAAGGCTGGACATCAAAACACAAAATGAAGATACTTACATCAGTTTCAAGGATTTAACTAATTTTAACTGGAAAGTTGCTATAGGAAATACTACCTGCACGCCGGAAGAGTTTAAACAGTTGGCTGAAAAGTCAAAGGGCCTTGTTAGAATAGCCAATGAATTTGTAATGCTTGACGAACGGGAAGTGAAATCACTCATAAAACAGATAGACAAACTCCCAGAAAAACTGAATAAATTCGAAATGATGAAAGGAATTTTAAGCGGAGAGATTCTCGAAGGAGACATTGAAGTTGAAGGAAACTTTGATGAGATAATATCCAACATTACCAGATTCAGGGAGGTTAATGTTCCCCAAAACGTCAATGCAGATTTAAGGGATTATCAAAAAACAGGTTATTCCTGGCTTGTTCAAAACATTAAAACCGGTTTTGGAAGCATATTAGCAGATGATATGGGGCTTGGAAAAACCCTGCAGGTTCTGACAACCATACAATGCCTGAAACAGGAAGGGGTCCTTGAAAAGGAAAAGGTGCTGGTTGTTGCTCCAACAAGCCTTTTGACAAACTGGCAAAAAGAAATCAACAGATTCACTCCGGATTTAACATCCTACATTTTCCATGGAACCGCCAGAAGATTCACCAAAAAGAAATATGATATTTACCTGACATCATATGGAGTCATCAGAAGCGATATTGAGAAATTCAAAAGACAGAAATGGTTTTTATGTGTTGTTGATGAAGCGCAAAACATTAAAAATCCAAATACCAAACAGACAAAAGCAGTCAAATCGATTAAGGCAAAGCATAAAATTGCAATGTCCGGTACACAAGTTGAAAACAGATTATCAGAATACTGGAGTATTTGATTTTACAAACAAAGGATATCTGACAGGTCTAAAGAAATTCAGGAAAAATTATATTGTTCCAATTGAAAAAGAAAAAAATCAAGAAACTTTATCCAATTTCAAGAAAATAACAAAACCTTTCATTTTAAGGCGTCTTAAAAGCGACAAGAACATTATAAAAGACCTGCCTGATAAAATCGTTAATGATGTATATTGCAATTTATCTAAAGAACAGGTAGCACTTTATAAGGAGACTCTTGACTCTTCAATCAGGGAAGTTGAAGAAAACGAAGGAATGAAAAGAAAGGGATTGGTTTTAAAATTAATCAATTCCCTTAAGCAAATCTGCAACCACCCTTCACAGTTCACTAAAAACAAGCACTTGAGCATTGAAGAATCCGGAAAAATGGAAGTGTTAATGAATATCTTAGAAAATATCCTTGAATCCGGTGAAAAGGTTTTGATTTTTACTCAATATGTTCAGATGGGAGAAATTATTCAGAAATTTGCGGAGGAGAAATTCTCACAGGAAGTTCTCTTTTTACATGGCTCCCAAAGTCGAAAGAAACGGGACGATATGATTGACAGATTCCAGAGAAATCCACAAAATAAAATCTTCATAATATCTCTGAAGGCCGGAGGAACAGGTTTGAACCTGACTGCTGCTCAAAATGTTATCCATTATGATTTATGGTGGAATCCGGCAGTTGAAAATCAGGCAACTGACAGGGCATATAGAATAGGTCAAAAAGAAAATGTGATGGTTTACAGATTCATTACAAAAGGCACATTTGAAGAAAAAATCAATGACATGATTCAGAATAAAGAGGAATTGGCTAAACTGACTGTCGGAAGTGGTGAAACATTCATAACAGAGATGGATACAAAAGATTTGAAAGATATGCTGAAACTTAGAAAATAACTGGATATTTGTCTCAAAAAGAAGAACTTCAAAGAAGTATCCATTGATTGAATAATGGAATTGACATTTATCATTTAGCAATAACACAAATCCTATAAGCATCCTCACAGATAAAGGATTCTCCGGACTCTTGACATGACTGATGAGATTGAATCCAACTTTATGCATGGATTCTCAGATAGTTACTGTAAGTATATGTTTATGACCCACAATCAACCAGATTATTCTGGTGTGTATAATATTCTTTTGGAAACGATTCGTTGGAGATGAAAAGTCTACCACCATCCATTCAAACCATTTGAACCTTCATTATGTCATAGATCAGGTTAAAAGTAGACAGTCTGAAATACAGTTGCAATAAAGCTTTCATCATCCAACAGCAGATCAGATATAGACTCCTGAATAATTTTCACACTTGCCTTCGCAAATGGTAACTTTAATAAGCAACATTGATTTTTTCACATACCGTCTTTGAATAATCTAAGCCATACACCTTATCATCAGTAATATTGCAGAACCTACAGTAATGTTTAAAATTGCATCATATCTGAAAAATGTCCAAATGGCTCAAATTCCACTCTGCCAGGCATTCATAGTTGATGTTCATCTTTTCAATCTGTTCGTTGCCAAGTTTACCTTCAGACTTACGGCCATTGACCTGAAGTTTTAGGATTCTCTATAATGTTGATGTTTTAAAGTCATGTTAAATCTAAAAACTAGTTAAAAAGAAGCATTGCCTAAATAGTTTATGGCGAAAATCTTCTAAATCATCATTAGAAAATTATTCACTAACGTGAAAAAAGAAGGATTAACACCTTTAAAACATATTCCTAGTCTATTTTATATCTTTTAAAAAATATAATGTTTTTCTAATTTAATATGAAAATGAGAAAGGATTATACGTAAAATTCCAATTGCAAATCTTATTGTATCAAATGGATTTTTTTAAAGAATCAATGGCAATATATTTGAATATCATTAAATTATGAAACATGAATAATATAAGATATGCATATATTAATTATCACTTTAAAGTCGATAATCTTTTAAAAGATTAACATAAAAATAAATTCATGAAAGGGATTTTTAAATTTATTGAAAAATATTATTTCATAATTATATTGCTTGCCGTTATTATTTCATTATTTTATCCAGATTCATTTAAATGGGTTTTAAGTCAATATAGTGGCATTAATATATTAAATTTGTTATTAAGTATCATTCTTTTTACAATGGGAACCACATTAAAAGTTGATGACTTCGTTAATGTATTTAAAAATCCGAAAGAGATTTCAGTTGGACTTTTGGCACAGTATATCATAATGCCTGTATTGGCGTTTTGCCTTGCAAGAATGTTTTCTTTAAACGATGCCTTAACTGTTGGTATCATTTTAGTTGGAACTGTCCCTGGAGGCACTGCTTCTGATGTCATAACCTTTCTTTCAAAAGGAGATGTAGCATTGTCCGTTTCTTTAACGGCTGTTTCAACTGTAGTTTCACCGATTTTAACTCCAATTATTACTTTGCTGTTAATAGGCAATCAGATTCATTTCAATCCCATTGACATGTTTGTTTCCATCCTTGAGATTGTTATCATACCGATTATTTTAGGTTTAGCATTGAATTACATGTTTCCAAAATTTTGTGATGAGTTAAAAGATTATTTGCCTGCAATATCTTCAATTGTGATTTGTTTGATTGTTGCTGGAGTAATAGGGACTAATAAATCTGCCATTCTAACTTCATCTGCAATCATAATAGTTGTTATTATTTTACAATATTTCCTTGCAATGATTCTTGGATTATGTGTCGGTTATTTGGCTGGAATGGGCAAAAAGCAAATCATTACCATTGCTATTGAACTTTCATTTCAAAATTCCGGTTTATCTACTGGCCTTGCAAAGAGCCACTTTCCAAACCTCCCCCAAGCAACAGTTCCAGGAGCCCTTTATTCAGTCTGGCAGAATCTTGCAGGATCAATTCTTGCTTATGTATTTAGAAGATTTGTTTAATTTTTCCTAAAACACATATCCATTAAAAAAGAGAATATGATAAGTTCTATGTGGCCATTAATGTTGAATGAATACAATTTAAACAGTATATCATTTTCATTAATAATTGTTTGAATTGTAAATTTAGGCGTGATAAAAAAATTTAAAAAATCATCCTTAAAATGTTATGAAAACTCGAATTAGGATTTAATATTTAAATTTTTGCAGTAAAATCAGTAGAATAAATTTGTATTGTCTAAATAGTTTAGAAGATAAACTTCTAAACCATTATCCATTTTAGACAATAATTTCAAACTCGGAAAGGAGGTCACCTTTCAAGAATATGAATATCATATTCAGATTTTCTTATATCCTTTATAATATATAAAGTTTTTCTAATTTTATATTTTCAGTGAAAGAAAGGATGAATTACCGCCGACCTCCGAGTGGGTGACTCTTATTGTAGCTTCAAGAACCTTTCTTTAAATTCATCAGTCAAGTTTCATTGATTTAAATGATTATATCAATCAGGTTCACCACAAGTGTGAGTACACTCAAAAGTACTATTTCCATACTTATTCATGTATATTCCTCCATCGGATGATGAATATCTTTAGAAAAATTTTTCATCTGAGTCTGAAATTCTAATCAAAATTTTATTACTCTTTGACTAAATTTGTATTACAAAATCAAAACCTGAAGAAATCATTATTTTAAAACCATCTGATGTATATGTGTTACTTCACTTAAAACATTTCTCCAGAAATCTCCAAATTGACCAAATTTAATATATAAAGTAAACGTATATTTTATGTAATAATATACAGTTAATAAGAAAAGATACGAAGTCTTTATATACTAAAAAATTCAATAGTATAACCAGGGGTTTGGGTAAAAAAAAGAAGGAGGCAAAAAACTCATGATTGAAGTAAATGAGTTAAATTACTACCTTGAGGAATACCTAGAAGAAAAACAGGAAGTAAAAAACCTGACTCAGGAAACAGTCAAAAAACAGACATTTAATATATCAAAATTCATTGACTATCTTCGTGATCAAGGAATTGATGAGTTAAACGACAAAAATGTTAAAAAGCAATTAAGACACTACCGAAGGCACTGCCTGAAACAGAGAGGAAACAAAAGAACAACAGTTAAAACCTACATGATGAACATACTCGAATTCATCAACTCAGAAGACGTTCAGGAAGAAATCCAACATGAACCCATCAAAATGAAGGACATCATCGAAGTAAAAACAGAAGATCCTGAAACCGCAAAAAAAAGAATAGAAAAAATATCCCTCACATGGCAGCAGTCCGATTTTCTTCTCGATACAATCCTCAAAAACGGAAATAAAAGAGATTATGCAATCTGCAGAACATTTATTGACTCCGGAATGAGATTAAAGGAACTGGTGCTTCTAAACAAGGATGATATTCAGGTTCCAATCGATGAAAACGGATTTTACGAACTGCCAAATGACACCAATGAATTCATAGATGTTTATTTGAGGGCAGAAACTACAAAAGGAGAATCAAAAGATCGAATAACCTTCATAACCTATGATACACTGGTCAGTCTCAATGACATGATACGAGAACGCACCACAAAACTCAGAAAAAATACAAATAATGTCTACAGGCCGATAGTTCAAAGAAAAAAGGCCCAAGAGGAGAAAACCCGTCAGGAACTGTTCACCAACATTAAAGGAAAACGCATAGGTAAACGTGGAGTTCAGGATATCGTGAAAAAACATGCCCGTGAATGTGATGTGAGAATTGAAAGAGAAAACATTGACTGTCCTATAAATTATGCCAAAAATGTAAGTGTTCACATTCTAAGACACACAGCATTGTCCCATTATGCTGAAATACTTACCGTTGCTGAAGTTCAGTCAATTGCAGGCCATTCCAACTCTCAGACAACAGACAAATATATTCACATTGACCGTGAACAGATGAAACAGAAACTTAAAGTTAACGCTAACAGATTTTATTGATGCCAGATACAAAATTAATTGAATTTAAATACTATATTAATCTAATATATTATTGACAAATTTAATTATTGATATTCATGAAGTTTAATAGAAAGATTTTTGTATTGAGCATTTTTATTATTTTTATTTTAATGTGTGGAGCATATTATGCTCATAATAATCAAAATAACACCACAATGCATGTAATTTCCAATGAAACCGATGGATTTGGATGCTGTTCTGTTGTTATGCAGTTGGATGGAAATAACAGTATACTCTCATACAGACGTGACGCAAATCTGACTGCTGATATATTCATCGAAAAAATTAACTGGCATGGTATTCCCGCAATAAAACAATATAAAACTGAAAATGGTTACTTTAACCATGTTATTGTAACAAATAATGGTTGGATAATTGGATTAGGTGGAATTGACGATGGTATCGATAATAAACTTTGTGAAAATATAACTGCAGGTATGATTTCAGATAACAACAGCATCTCCAAAGAGGGTTTAAAACAGATTCAAAAAATTAAAAAACCCTATAAGAAAGGTCATGTAGTTATCAAGGCACCGAATGGAAATTATGGTTTTGCCAATGTTGACAAGCTAAAAACAGGCACTCTAAAACCCGGACAGTATATTTCAATACCAAATGTCTACTCATTTTCAAGAGGTGGAAATATATCTTTGGATGTTCCGGATAAAATCGAAGCCATGAATGATTTGGCCCGAACTGACGGATATGGTATCAACAGACGTGCAATTGTCACATATGAATTTAACGTAACAGATTCAGGCAACAATACTGAGATTTATGTTTCAAATGATGATGGATCCTACTTTGATACAAGCTATATTGATTGTATTGATGACATTTACTTTAACAATACCACTATTCGGGGAAAAGATATGCCTATAGCTCCCAATTACAAAAAGATTGGTACAGTTACTTTTCCTGCTGAACATACTCCCTTTGATAATTATATTCTCCTGATTTTCATTGTTGGATTTGTGGTTTTCGTTGGAATATTGTTCTTCTGTGTATTAAGGCTTGTAAGATATATTAAATATCATATTCGAAAGTAAAATTTATTAAATTTCATGAAATTTATTAAAAAACAGCAAAATTTTAAGAAAATGCTATATATTAATAACTTGATATATATGAAGCTATTAATTTAATGCATTTTCTTAATATTACTTGAGTATAAGTACTAAAATATATATTATTTATATTATCCATATATATGGAAATATATTAAATATATATTATCTTTACTTCTAGATAATATTATTAACATATAAACTATATATTATACTACTATACTAATAATCTGTTAATATATAATATTACTATTAATACCAATTATTACAATATAACTATAATATGTATATTTATATATTTATCCATTAATATATATTTAAGGTTTATAACCGGAAATATTATTCCGACTAAAGTAATATTACACTAACAAGAATTTTAATAAAAATAAAGCACTAACAGACTTTAATTTCAATATATAAAGTTTAAAACAATTATTTCAACTAACTACATATTTTAAAAATTCTATTAATAAAATAATTTAATATATTTCAGTTGTATTCCGTGAATGCTCTTTATATTCTTTTTTTCTTGTAAAATTTATTAAATTTCATAGAATTTATTAAATTTTCCCTCCACTCAAATCTGCAACAACCAGTTGTGAAAAGAATCCCGATAAAATTGGAACGGAAAACATGGCAATAAGAGAATAGTACTGTCTCAAGTCGAGTAAAAATCACGATAAAGACATCAATACCAGTGAAAAACATCACCAAGAGAGGATTAGAAATCGTCGGAACGACGATGCAGTAAAAATTTCCTAAAAAACCTGATATATTTTTTTTAGGTTTGCTAATCAACTTCTTCTCAAAATGCAACGAGAATCAAGTGTCATAAACATTTGAAATATATAGGCCAAAAGTGTACTCGTCAACCAGAAAGTTGTTAATTATTAACGTTTCACCAAATTCAGATACCATAACAGCTATTTCATAGATTTCCTGAAAGTTAACAAGCATAACTCATTCACCTCCAATTAATATCTCATTAAAACGATGCTCATACAATGACAGATCCTTAAATGAATCTGTTTTAACATTATCCATATGGGAAAGTGAATTGAGAATGAAGTTATCCAGTTTAAACATGGTCATTTCACTTAAATTCCCTTCTTTGCAGTGATAATCAATCAGTTCTCCAATAGTGTATTGGGTGTTTTTATCAAGACCTATCAATTGATGATTGATCATATCATTAAGATTAATCGGAGGATAAATGCCACAGTCAAGCAGTTTCCAGCAGAGTATTGATCGGATAACCCGAAGATACTTTTCTGTTTTGGCATTTTTAAACTCAAGGGGACAGTATCTTCTCCAGTCCCTTAATGCAATATCTGCATAATGGTTCTTCAGCACATCCAAATCAAAGCCTCCTAGATTTAAAAAAATATCATCAATGCCTTTATCAATGTATACCTGATTTGAAATCATCCATTCACGTAGATACCCATTGTTCATATAGTGAAGGTTCAACGCTTTTTTTATATCAAATCCCAATATATCCAGACCATCACCTTCACATTCAATCACGTCAATATATTTCTTAAAGAAGTAATCCTTATAATCCTCTTTTTTATAGATGAATCTTATATTATAATCGGAATTTTCATTTGCAAAGCCAAGTACTCTGTTTCCGGCTTCACAGGCATATAATATTTCGATTTTTTCTGTTTTTTCAATGTTATGCAGTATCTCCAAAATGTCTTCTTTTATCATTGATTATTCCTCCTCAGATAGGATAAATTGCATTTATTGCATTTTTTTATGTGTTAAAAAAAATTGTCTGTAATTTTACATATACTCTATTAGATGCACATCATATTTAAAATAAGCAGTTATAAATCCCTGCAATTTTTTAAACTGAAAGCAATTTTACAAATTCGTACAATAATTATCATATAATTAAATAAAAAGAAAATAAGTAATTTTAAATGGTTTTTGATATTGATAAAAATCAGCTTTGAAAATTAAATTAAACCTGAAATGAAGTATCTGATTTTAAAAAGGAGCCTTATGGCTTAAAATCCCAAAAGTATTTTTATGCCTATCAGTATGAGGATGACTCCTCCAAGAATCTGGAATTTGGCACCGACATAATTACCAATTTTTTTGCCGATAAATATTCCTATTATACTGAATATGAAGGCTACAATTCCGATTATTGCAGAGGATATTATAAGAGGATCCTTTAAAAGAGCAATTGTAATTCCTACTGCAAATGCGTCAATACTTGTTGCTATTGCCAATAGAGTAACCTCTTTAAATGAAAAATAATCTGCAATTTCCTCATCATCATCTGTGAGACTTTCACGAATCATGTTGAGTCCAATTGCCAGAAGCAGTATAAAACCAATTATCGGTGCCAATGCCTCCACAATGCTTGAAATAACGTTGCCGCAGAAGTATCCGAGCACTGGCATCAATGCCTGAAAACCGCCGAAAAACAATCCGTAATAGAATATCTGAGGTTTGGTAATCTGTTTTTGTGTGAAACCCTTTGTCATGGATACACTGAATGCATCCATTGCAAGTGCAACTGCAACCAGGAATGTTGAAATTAAATTGAAAGTCATTATTTAAGTAGTATGTAAACAATTTTATTTAAATTTATAGATTGGCGATTTTTGGAGGAGATTAAATGGGAAGTGATTCCCATCTAATCTTTCGCATAGTCGGTCGTGGGAAATGACAGTCCTGCCATTTCCCTAATTAATTATATGCACACATTATATTTAAATCAAGTAGTTATAAATGACAACAATTTTACAAACTGAAAGCAATTTTACAAACTCAAACAATTAATAATTTACAAGGGATTATTCCTCAAATAAATTAAATCTGATTAATATTAGTTTAGGTAAAATCAGGCATATAAAATTTAAAAATAGTAATTTATTTAATTTTTTCCCCAAAACAAAAAACAAAACAGTTATATTCATTCGTACAATATATTAAACCATGAAAGATTTGTTCGATTATTGTGAATTTGGGGATTTGAAACTCAACAGTAGAATTGTGAGAACCGGCCTTTGGGAGTCTCAAAGAGAAAAAAGCGGGAATTTAACGCCTGAAATATATAACCGTTATGAAAATATTGCTGCAAGTGGTGTCGGGTTAATTATAAGTGAGCTGTATTCACTCTATCCAAGGGATGTTTTTTCAAAATACTCAAATACCATACATTACAGCCGTTTTGTTCGTGAAGCCCGTGATTTAACCGATCTTGTTCATGTTTATGACGTTCCAATTTTTGCTCAGCTGGGTTTTGTACAGTTTAACAAAAGAACCGAGCAAAACATTAAAATAGAAGACGTTGCCGTTGAGGATATTCGCAAAATCCAGACAGACATGATAATTGCATCCCAAAAATTCGATTACGGAGGATTTGACGGGATTCAGCTGGGTCTTGGAAACTATTATTTCCTATCAAGATTCATCAATCCTAGCTTCAACACCCGTGATGATCGCTACGGAGGCAATACCCTGAACCGTTTGAGGATTGTTCTTGAGATGATTAAAGTTATTAAAAACACAACCAGCCTTCATATCAACTGCCGTTTAAATGCATTTGACGGTACAACCAATGGAATGACACTTGACGAGACAGTTGAGGTATGTAAACTGCTTGAAAAACACGGTGCGGATTCATTTCAGATTACCCGTCCACGCTCACCCCAGTTTTTCACACTTGAAAACAGAGATACTAATCCTTTAGTTGATGCGGCTGAAAAAATCATTGACAGTGTTAATATTCCTGTTATTTTAGGGGGCGGTTCAAACAGTCAAAGTCAAATCAATCGTCTTTTGAATAGTTCCAACATTGATTTTATTTCCATGCAGCGGCCCTTTGTACATGACCCGAGTTTTCTTGTTGACTGGCAGATGGAAGGAAACGGCATCAGCGGATGTCGGACATGCAACAACTGTTACTGGAAAAAGACCAGCACCTGCTTTATTAAACGTGATGCAAGTCTGAATTACTGAACAATTCCAATAAGTATTTCGAAAAACCAATATATACTACGTTTAACGGGTCCCTGATTATTTATTGTTAAATATTATTCTCCTCATAAAAAAGACATATATTAAGTATTTAGTGTCTGTGAGGTTAATCGCACTGCATAAATCAGTCTGGTGTCATGTGCGTTTACATAGCTAAAGCACGAAAAGACAATCCCCACTAAAAAAGTAATCTTTTCCCAAAATTCATTATATACTATAATTTTACTAATAATCAAAATAAAGTATCAATCACTGATATGATACTTCCAGATGTGTTGTCAGAATTTGGGTTTTCTTATTTTTCAGACAAAATTTAGCCATAAATTTATATAATATAACATAAATAAAAATATAATTAAATGATAATAAACATTTTTAAATTATAAAAACGGAGAAGGAAATAATGATAACCAAATCAAAAATTATTGAGATATTTTTAGTTTTAATTGCAATATTACTTCTAGCAGGTGCCGTTTCAGCAGCCAATGAAAATATTAGCAATGACACAGTTAAAATATCTGAATTGGAAACTATAAATGAAGCAAATATCGATGAAAATAGTCCTATACTCGAATCATCGGATAATGATATTGTTAAACAGCAGGGTCAATCACAAAACTCAATTATAACTCAAAGTGATAATAATATTTTAGGAAATAGCAGTGAAAATACAATAAAACAGGCAGTGATTACTTCAAGTAATCTGAAAGCAGAATATCATTCAGGACAATCAGTTAAAACAACAATTACTGATAAAAATACTGGAAAAGGAATTGAAACCCTTCTTAAAGTTCAATATTTAACTGATGGAAAAACCATCAGGACAGAATTTTATTACACGGATTCCGATGGTGTTGCATACATTACTCCAATACTTCCTGTCGGCAAATATACCGTTAAAATCAGTCCTGATGATAAGAATATAACTGCTAAAACAATCAGTAAAACTGTTACAATCATAAAAACAACTACAAAAGTAACCTCTAAAAAAGTCAGCGCATATAAAGGATATAAAATTACTTTAAAAGCTGTACTAAGTAAAACCAAATCTAAAGAAAAGATTAAAGAAGGAAAAGTTAAATTTAAAATTAACGGAAAAACCTACACAGTTTTTGTTAAAAATGGAGTGGCAACCAAGAAACTCAAATTAAGCAAAGCTAAAACATACACATATACAGCACAGTTTATTGGAAATGACAATATTAAAATAAGCAAAATTGCCACCGGAAAAGCAATTGTTAAACAAACATATGCAACCAAAATTACTGTGAAAAACATTAAAGGATATTTAGGAGAAAAACAGAAATACCAAATCCTTGTAACAACAACCTCCGGTAAAAAAGTAACTTCTGGGCAACTTAAGCTAACCTGGAATGGAAAAACACTTCTGTGTAATGTAACTGATGGTGTAGTAAAACTTATTGGAACCTTTGGCGGAAATTTCAAAGAAAAAATTAAAGGCAATCAATATTTCTACAAACAGTTTACTACAAAATACAAAGCAAAATATATTCCAACATCCTTAAAATACAATTCAAGCTCTGCTAAATATAAAATAACTTCAATATACAAATGCAAATCCTGCGGTAAAACAGAAACACACACCCACAAAACAAATTCAACAACCACCAAAATATATGTAGTTTAAGAGAATATTCACTTCTCTTAACCATTACCTTTTTTTTTAGAATTTCATTTTAAATTTTTTATTTTATACTAATTTTTATAAAACTTTGAATCGGATTTTTCCGGATGGAGAATATTTGGAAATTAAAACCCTACTTATTGTTTTCTTTTTATATTATTCTTTTTGGAGTTATTATAATCTACAAGTCTAGTTTTACAATATTTGAATTTACATAGGAGATGCCTATTATTAACATAATTATGCTTAAAATTAAAAAACATCCATTTTTCAATTTTATCCCCTTTTAATTATTCTCTTTTGAGTATTTCATGTGAAAACTTTCAATCAATATTTTCAGACAGTTTAATTCTTTTTTAAACATACATCTTTATTTGAGTATTGGGATAAATCAACATAATTATCATCCCTTAACCCACAATTCAAATAACTATTACCTCAACAATAAAAATCCTAATTACTCCATTTACGACTTAAATCTTTATCATCATATATTACTTTCTCAGCACAATCATCATACTGGGAAACTTCAGATACTCCCTTTTCAAACCATTTTAAGCACAAATCTTTACTTGGAACATAATTCTGACAATTCAAATGAATATTGTTTTTACAATTATCACATTGATTATCTGTTCCTGTTTTGTTTTTACAGTATAATTTATCCTCTTTTGTAAAACGATATTCACAATCCCTGAATATAATATCACTCATTTTAAATCAACTCCTGTTTTATTATTTTCCATAAAAACATTTAATCAACAATAAAATTAAAAAAAACTGATGTTTAGAAAGGAATTCATTTTTAAACAGACCTCTCAGTTAAAAATAGAATTCATTATCTTTTTGTAATTTTAAAGCACAATATACAGTAAAAAGATTTATTGATATTATTACTGGAAACCCTTATCTTTGTTCTTATAGAATTTATTATTTTAATTATTTTTGATAGCTTTGTTACTAACGGGTCCAGAAATCTTTTTATGGAAAGAAATGAAACTATAAACAAATAAAACCATCCATATGATATATAAAATTATATCTAACAAATCAGGTGTTAAATAACCGATATTATTCACAATACCAATACTTATTCCACCTACAAAGATAATATACATCAATCCCATAGTACAATACTACCTCTGGTATCAGGATCACCTCCACCCAACATTCCACTGTGGGATGCTCTTTTCATTTTATTACCACATTTAGGACAGTAATATGTGTTCCCTTTCCTACTTTTTTAGAACTTGTAAAACCACAAGTATCACAAATGAATCCATCTAACCTTTTGAACCCTACTGATATTGGTTTGACATTCTTTAATTTATTGACTTTTGAGTATTTCACATAAAACATTTTCATTCAAATGTCTATTTAACAGTTTTATATTTCTTCTTTTAAAAACTTTACGAGGACATCATTATCATCTTATAAGTGCAGATTTTCCACAAAACTTATGGAATTTAAATGTATCATCAACATTAGTTTTTCATCTAGCTATGATGACATGAATTTCAAAATGAATACGCTCCCTATTTACTCACTATCAAGTGTAAAATCAATTAAACCCCCCACCAAAATATTCATCAGATTTAAATCCTATCGAAGATTTATATAAAATTATCAAATGGGTTGTATACAGTTTATATTATAACAATAAATAAGAACTCATAAAACATCATATTGGATGAATTTTATAAAAATGTGGGTAAAAAATCATTAATAGAAAATGGGGTTGATGAATTTTTATGAAATTTTATTCAGTGAAAATACTATAAAACCAGTTTAATCATGACTATAACTTTTAAACATCTCTAAAAAATAATTCAACTCCTCTTCAATTTGAAATAGTGGCACAATAGGTTTGTAGTTTAAAAGACTGTTTAAAGCTATCAGCAGAGGAATTGCCTCACCAACACTGACTTTTTTAAACTCCATGGTCTGATAGGTTATCCTGAAAGTGTCATCGGACTCTTCATATATCATCAAACTGGCTGGTATGAAGCTGATTTCTCCCTTTTCAATGAGAATTTCAAGGTTATCTGTTCCCTTTAAAATATCATCGAAAGTAATCTTGTCCTTTTTTAATAATGAGTCCAGAAAATCAAAGTGAATGTCATAGTCATATAGTGAATGGTCTTTGAAATAGGAATCGACCATAAGATAGTTGATATACAGTTCATGGTCAAGTATTGAGTATTTCCTGTTGGCAACTATGAATTCCATGTTTAAATATTTGTTAAAAAGAGTATAAAAAATTAGTTATTTAAAGTGAGAAAAAATTTCCCCACTTTAATCCTTCTGAGGTGTGTATTTTCTGATTGAAATCTGGGCGAACTTCCTGATGAATAATTTTGCCCATATATAACCAAGTGTTCCTCCGACAAAACATCCAAACACCACACCGGCATATATGCCTGTAAGTCCCAATCCGAATATAAAACAGAATATATATGCGAAGACGCTTTCAAGGATAAGGGATCTTAAAAGGGTAATGAGAAGTGAATATATTCCCTTTCCAACACCCTGAAACATCATGGAGGACATTATACCGTGAGGAATTGCAAGAACAAACAGGCTTAATACTGAAATTGCCTGTGCAATCTGTGGTGAAAGCGCAGCACTTGCTTCTGTATATGAAAACATTGTTGCTATTTGTGACGAGAATATGAACATCACTGCACCCAGCAAGATGGATATTAAAAATCCGAGTTTTATTGAATATGAATGGGCTGTTTTGAGGTTTTCATGATTGTGGGCTCCGTATGCAACACCGGAAACTGTTAAGACTGCAGTTCCGAGACCTATTAATGGAATCATGGATAACTGCACAATCCTCATTGAAGCGGTATATACTGCAACGGCTGTTGTTCCTGCTGCCAGCACAAGCATTGAGTTGATGATAACTGCAAGTGCTGAAAATACAATGTTTTCCAGTGTTGAAGGTATTGCAACTTGCAGGGTATCAAGCATCATTGCTGTGCTGTAACTGAAGTTTTTTGGGGATAAATCAAGGTATAAGTCCTTTTTGCCCCACATCCAGTAACTCATTACAAGACAGGATATTGTTGCTGATATGATTGTTGCCCATGCGGCTCCTGAAATTCCGAAGTTTAAAATGTAAATAAATATCGGATCCAATATAATATTCAGAACTGCTGTAACTGCAATGGCTATTGTTGCCCTGCGCATGTCTCCCTCTGATCTGAAAATGGCTGAAGCCACTCCGGAATACACGAATATGAACAGGAATCCGAAGATTATATAACTGTAATCCAGTGCATACTGAATTGTATTTCCCGCACCCATAAACTCAAGGATAGGCACCATAAATACTTCAATGAGTATGGTGAATATTACGGATACAATTATTGATAAAACAATACCATGGAGTGCGGCGTTGTTTGCCTGTTTGAAGTTTTTGGCTCCGATATATCTTGCAATCAGTGAATTTGCACCTGCACCTATACCATTGCCGAGTCCTACAAGCACCATAAATAATGGTGTGATAAATCCTATTGCAGCAAGGGCGTCAGCTCCAAGACCGGCTACCCATATGCTATCTGCAATATTGTAAAGCATGATTAATAGCATTGAAAGCATCATCGGAAGAGCCAGTCTTATAATTGCCTTTTTGGGATCTCCCGTAATCATTTCAATATTCTTACTTTTCTTTTCTGACATTTCTCTCCCCTTCATTTAATTCTATTGTCCTAATAGCAATTTCCTTTAATGCATTTTGAAGCAGTTCCTTATCAATTATGTTATTTGTAAATAATTCATCTTCCCACTGATTTAAAATCCCCTTGCTTTGCTTAAGAATCTTTTTACCATTTTCTGTTAATGAGATTCTGTTCTGCCTTCTGTTGTTTTCATCAATTTCTCTTATTACTAAACCGTTGTCTTCCAGTTTTTTCACTGATCTTGCAACGGCACCCTTGTCGATGCTGCATCTGGAAGCTATCATTTCCTGGTTAATGTTTTTGTGATGAGATATTTCAAATAATAAGTGCAGCTGTGTGGTGTTGATTCCAAGACCGTGCAGTTTATTGTTGAGGTATACTGTCTGGCCCCGGGATATTATGCCAATCAGTCTGCCTATGGGAAGAGTGGAAGCATCAATTTTTCTAAACTCTTCTAGTGACATAGTTATCCTACTCAATGAACGAATCTATATTGAAATCATCTTTTTTAACTTGTTTTGTGGTTAATGTTAATGTTTTAAGCGGTTTTTTGGAGAACTTCTCCATCTGCTTGAGGCTTGACTCAAAACCTGAACTTCCGGCAGTCATGAAGAACTTGATATTTTTGAATTTACCTTCGTTTTGCTTTAGATATGAGATTAGTGGTGTTGCACATTTTCCTGCCCATACCGGTGCGCCGACATATACGACATCATAATCGGCAGGGTTGAATTCTATTTCTTCAAGGTCTATGATTTTCTGTGATATTGCATGTTTGCCGGCACGTGCGTAACCGATTTTGCCATCATAGTTGACTTTCGAAATTAACTGCTCAATATCGGCGCTTGTTTTTTGTGCGATTGCTTGTGCCAGTTTTTTTGTTATACCTGTTCTTGAATAATAAATTACCAATGATTTCATAGGTTACTATTAATATGTCATAGTATATAAACTGTTGCATTGACAACTATTGACTTTGCAACAATTTATTTTTTGAATAAAAAAAGTGAGGATAGATGATTAAAATATTAAAAAAGATTTGACCATTTGAAATTGTGTTTTCTGCCTTGAATCTCTTCATCATAAGTCTTGTCAACAGTACCATACTGTTTTTCAACGATTTTCTGTTTTTGGGTTGAATCAAGAGAAGAATCCTTAATTTTAGTGAATGTTGAAATTTCCTCTTCAAGTACTGCAAGTTCAGCTTCAAGTTCAACTTTTCTTTGAGTGGCTGAATCAATTTTATCATCCAATAAAGCATTATTCATTTCAAAAAGCATGTCAATGGCCTCACCAACACTTACACCGCTTTTTTGTAGAATTTCAACCTTTTTAGCTTGCTCATCAGTTAATTCAATTTCCATTTTCATAAAAAAAATCCCTCAAAATAATATAATTATATACTTATATTTAATTATTAACATTTAAATTATTTTCTAAAACTTTCATCATTATATACTATTAAATCAAAATAAATAATATGGACAGGTTAAAATTAGCCAAAAAAATTTCCGACATTTCAAACCCTCCGATTATTTGTATCCCTCTATTTTTAATAATCTGCATAACATTGTCATTTACACCTGAAGGCTTTGACCTTAACAGATTCATTTCACTGGAGATTGTCTCCCTTATATTTGCCTCAGTTCTTCCGATGGCAATAATACTTTTCTGGGCAAAAAAACTTGGAACCGACAAGGACATTTCCAACAGGCAAGACAGATTAATCCCCCTCATCATAGGCATCGTTTCATATTTCATAGGATTTCTAGTCTGCCTAATTTTTAATCTGGATAACTTCATGACATGTCTGCTTCTCTGCTATTCGGTAAACACAGGCATAGTACTTCTTTTTACAACAAGATGGAAAATAAGCGTTCATACAACCGGCCTGTCCGGTCCGGTTGGTGCCCTTATACTGCTTTTAGGTCCAATCGGTGCTTTATTTGGTCTGATTTATCCTATTTTAATATGGTCAAGAGTGCTTTTAAAAAAACACACCCTTGCACAGGCCATAAGCGGAGGGGTTCAGGGATTCTTTTTAACAGTTCTTGAGATGTATCTCTATATCAACATGCTGAACCTGCCTGTTGGTGGCATTTTAAGCCTATATGATTCCATATTATACATTCTCGCAATTATTGCAACCCCCGTTGTTCTTGGAATCTTGAGCTATATCAAAACATCCCGTCCTTTGACAGTGTTTGTACTGTCTGAGATTATTATGGCTTTTATATTTTTCATGATGGCTCCGTCTGGTGTGTTTTTGATTTTTATTCTGACTTCACTTGTATCAGTTTCAGTGAGCTTTTATGCAAGTGATGATTTGATATGATATAATATATAAGGTCTTAGATATACCTGACCTGTAATAACATTAGTTGGGCTCCATTTTTCAAACTAAGATTAAACTAACCATATAATCTTGCGGTTTCATCGTTACCATAAGAAATCTGAAAGTAGATGCACCATAATGACTAATTAAAGTCAAATCCAACAAAATATTTATCAACCAACAATTCATCATGAATAAGTAAACCACATCCATCATACATCCATATCTACCTATAACTTATAAATTTATAGTCACAGACATTAAAATTTAAAATTGTTATTCAAATCAAATTTTATTTTATCCAATTTGAAGAACAAATTAAACTTTATTGA
>CACYBU010000162.1 GCA_902772665.1 uncultured Methanobrevibacter sp.
ATAGCTTGGTAATCCTTATGACTCTCAGAGCATAACAGCCCAAGAATAATTTTACAAAATGCAACAAACAAAAAGTAAAAGACTATAGTTTAACTTAGCATAATCTGATAGAATTATGTATTCCCTTTTAGTTTTTTTGGTATTTATCAATTAACATATCGCAAATCAAATCCTCTTTTTGAAGTAGTATGTCTGATTTTAAATTAGAATAAATTACTATTTCCATAATTTTCTCATTTGGTTTAGTTTCTTTCTTAAAATCAAGAGAAAGTTCTTTGTAGGGAATTTCTGCTGATAAAAAGTCATGTAAATCATAGATAATCTTTACCATTTCTTTATCATTTTTAAGAATGCACTAATTTCCTCAAAGTTATTTGATTAAAATTTAAAATGATTTTTAATAAATTCATCAAGTCTAATGTCTTCTCTTTTGGAAATTAGGATTGTTTTTGTGTTTTCTTGAATAGTATACATTTTTAATCTTTTAATAGTAATTTCCCTTCATTAATCTCAACGGATGTTTGTACAACTCGTCAAGCATTAGAAAAATTTCCTCAGCACATTTTTTTGAATTTAAAACGAATCCATTACTTAATGAATAAGGTTTATAATCAGCAAAATTTCTGTTTTGTCTTAATTCATGTAATTTTTTCCCAATTTTTGTTCTTCAACAAAAGGAGAATTGGTTAGAATGTTAATTAATTTTGTATGTGCATTTTCTGAAGATAATATCCTTCTAAATGATTTTTCGTAATATTCTTTTACATGGCCAAAACTAGAATAATAATAACGACCAATTGCTGAACGTTGATATGCTTCTTCTTTTGAATAGTTCTTAAGATGGTTTCCTACTTCGTATAATTCTTTCCAATCAAATTTACTCATAACCACTACATCCTAACTGAAATTAAATTTTTCACTTCGAGAGGATATTCAGTCGAATACAAAATATCATCAGTAAGAGCATTCATTTTATTGTGTTCTTCTTCAAATTTGTTTTTCTTCCCAATAACACAAATCATAGCACTATTTAATTCTTTAAATTCTGGATCTGTGTAATATGTCAGAAATTTTTCATGATTTGGGAAATATTTATTGATATCTGGTGTAATTGAGTGAATATATGGGATTAATCGGTTATTTTTTTTTATAAATTCTTTTAACTCATTTCTTTTACGAATATCATAATTTTTTGACAGTATTGCAAGTTCAGCATCTATATTTCCTCTATTTATTGGTTCGGTATAAGTGTTTCCTTGTGGAATTTGCATTTCTAATTTTTTTGAATAATTTTGTCGCATAATTTTTTCCTCCAAATTCTATTAAACTTAGATTGCTCTTTGTTTTGACTATTATTTAAGTTTTTATATATGAATCTAGGTCAATTTTGTTATAAAGATATAAAAATTATACTATATCTAAAATAATGAATAATACTTCCGAATTAATATTGCAGTGAACCTGTAAAGTTTACATATAATATGTAATCACATTTCAGGTATATAATCAATTAAAGGATATGGAGGTTTTAATATATAAAATAAATAGTTTTAAAACGGGAGTAATTTTACAAACTCAGATAATTTTTTCTTTAAAAGTTATTTAATTGTATTAAAATTAGTAAATTTAAAAATAAGGTGAAAGATAATGTTTATCTTTCCTCAACGGTCACTTTGTTCATTACATCCCCCTGGCGAATGGCATCAACAACGTCCTGACCTTTAATGACCTGACCGAAAACAGTGTGAACACCATCTAAGTGTGGCTGCGGTGAGTGTGTAATAAAGAATTGACTTCCTCCGGTGTCTTTACCTGCATGAGCCATTGATAATGCACCAGTACCGTGTTTGTGAGGATTTCCTTCGGTTTCACATTTAATTGTGTAACCTGGTCCTCCGGTACCGTTACCTTTAGGACATCCTCCCTGAATTACAAAGTTTGGAATTACTCTGTGGAAGGTTAATCCGTCATAAAATCCTTCGTTGGCTAATTTTTCAAAGTTAGCTACAGTACCTGGGGCCTCATTTGGGAACAATTCTAATTCGATATTTCCTTTGTCAGTTTCGATTATTGCGACTTTCATTTTATCACCAAAATAGTATTTGATTTATCATACTATATTTCTGTTTATATATGTTAATTAAACCTTTGTATAATATCAAATAACCAAATTAACATTATTGAATATGGAATAAACATCTGTGAAATAATCACTACCGAAACCATTTTTTGCCTATTTGCATTGCATTGTGTCATATTCATTAAGTAAATGTTTAATTATATATATTATGTGCAATATAAATATCAATATAGTATACAATATGTTATATAATATATATTGAAATTTTTAAAGGAGGGAAAATGAGAAAAATTTTATTCTTAGTACTTGCAATTTTTGCAATTTGTATTACTGTTAGTGCTGTAAGTGCTGATGATGATTGGAGTTTTTCTTTTGGATCTTCTTCAACTACTGATGGTGGATCTGTTGAAATTAACAACAATGAATTAAAAATTCAGGGAGAAAAATTCACCATTCCTAAAGGATTCGAGGAATCTGAAGAAGATAGGTTAGTAGCTGAGGACAGTTCTATCGAAGGTGCAAAAGTAAGTACTTGTGTACTTGAAAAAGGAAATGAAACAATTTTTGTAAAAGTTCATTTTGCAGATGGTGGACTTGAAACTACCGGGGGTCCGGCAGATTCAAAAAATGTAACTATCGCCGGACACAAGGGATTCTTATCACATGATGATGTAAGTGGTACGGTCTTCGATTTTGAACTCAATGAAAAATTAGTTGAAATTACTGCTCCTAACAAAAAACTTATTGAAGAAGTATTGAAGTAAAACGGTTTGATTTATCAACTCGGTTTTCACCGAGATTTTAAATCTTCTTTTTTTAAAATGAGAATGTGACTCAAAGTCACTATTTTTATTTGCTTTTTTTCCTTTAATTTATATATTCTATGAATTTAATTTTAAAAGATAATAATGTAAATCAGAGTATTTTGGTATCAATATAAAACCATTAAAAATTTTTTCATCACAACCTAAGATTTAATAACAATCATGAAGTTAAATATGAACATTAAACATAAAGGAGGAAAAAATCTTGAATAAAAAGGTATTTCTAATAAGGCGCTGTTGCCTCTGTACTGGGAAATTGATATACATAGCCAAGTACCACCCTTTTTTTCCTAACGTAATGTTTCTAATAATTTCTCTTCCAAAATTCCCATTATGGTATTATATTTCTTTTTATCGTGCCTGTTCAATGTTGTTAAATGATATAATTCGATTATATTATTTGGTTGGAACATCCTTGTATTCTGTGTGTAATAATATTTTTAGGTAAGTTATTAATGAAACCGTGCAGTTCCTTGGGTCTTTCATCAACACTTTTTACAAATCGTGTGCATCTATTTTTACTTGCTTGTTTAGTTTCTGCTTTTATCATATCTGAGGTGTAATCTTTGGCATCCTCATATTCTTTGAGTTCACTTGTTAATTTTTTTTATTTCGTCTCTGTTTTGACGATTTTTGCGTTTTAGATTATTTTTTTCATCAACTAGTCGTTGTTCTTCTTTAGTTAGTTTGCCTATTTTTCCAGCTCTTAATTTGCTTATTTCATTGATTCTAACTTCATTTTTTCCATTTTATTCCTTTGTCTTCTTCTGCTTCCGCTTATTCTAATAGCTCCTCTAAAGACATTCCACAAAATGCAGTATACTTGTTCACTGTATTTCGATAGCCCTTTCAGTTGCCTCAGAATGATTTCTTACAATGTGTATCTCATCTAATAGCTCGTTACTCATAGTTATCACCAAACTATAATAAGTATAATATATCATGTGAGATATATTATATTTTAGAGAGAGCATTTGATAACTAATATTTACTAGAGTTATCAAAAGTTTGTGATAATTTAAAAATTAATGATTAAATTCTTTAGGAGATGGATTATGAATACTCGGGAATTAATTAAAATTGAAGATGATTATTTCATAAACACTTTCACAAGACAGCCTGTTGTTTTAGACCATGGTGAAGGTGTAAGAGTCACTGATATTGATGGAAATGAATACCTTGATATGTTTGCGGGTATAGCGGTCAACGCTTTAGGGCACAATCATCCCAAACTGGTGAAAGCCATTCAAAATCAGGCGGAAAAACTAATTCACATTTCAAGCATATACTACAACGAACCCGCTCTTGTTTATGCTAAAAAGCTAATTGATAAAACAGGTTTTGACAGGATATTTTATGCAAACAGTGGTGCCGAAGCAAACGAGGGTGCCATCAAGTTGGCAATTAAATACACAGGTAAAAGTGAAGTAATATCTGCAGTGGAATCATTCCATGGAAGAACATCAATGACACTTGCGGCAACTGGTCATGCTGATTACCAGGAACCGTTCAGAGCAATACTTCCTGATGGATTTATTAATGTGGAGTACAATAATATTGAAGCTTTAAAAGAAGCCATTACACAAAACACTGCTGCAATTATTGTCGAACCTATTCAGGGTGAAGGTGGAGTTAATATTCCCGATATTGGATACCTGAAGGAAATAGAAAAAATCTGCCATGAAAACAATATAGTATTCATTGTTGATGAAGTCCAGACGGGGTTCGGGCGATGCGGAGCACTGTTTGCCCATGAACTGTTTGATGTAAAACCCGATATCATGACAATGGCTAAGGGAATCGGTGGAGGAGTTCCAATGGGTGGAATCCTTGCAACTGAAAAAGTTGCCTCAGCATTTGTCCCTGGTGATCATGGAACCACCTTCGGAGGAGGACCTCTCGTATGTGCGGCCGCCAATGCTGTTCTTGATGTCTTTGAAGATGAAAATATCCTTGAAAATGTCAATGAAGTTGGTGAATATTTCATAGGTGAACTTAAAAAATTGGATAAGGATATCATTGCTGATGTGAGGGGTAAAGGTTTAATGGTGGGTGTTGAATTAATCAAACCCGGTGCGGAATATGTTGACAAATTGCGTGAAGCAGGATTTTTAATAAACTGCACTGCAGATAAGGTTTTAAGATTTGTTCCACCGCTTATAATTACCAAAGATGATATAGATGAATTCATAAAGGCTTTAGATGAAATACTCTAAAGCACCCAATTCTTTTTTTCAAGTACTTTTTTAAGGGAAGTTGAAATTTTCAGAGTTCTTATTTTATCCAGTGAAGCCCACATCCAGTCGGTATGCTCGTCACTTATTTTAATGTCTCCCTCGACGTCATCCAGATACATTATAATTTGTACAGTTCTTTTGTGAGGATAATCGTTTTGAACGGCTTCGGCAAAATCTCCTGGTGTGCAGCCGAGTGAGGTTTCCTCCATGATTTCGCGAACCAGTGCCTCGGTGAAAAATTCGCCCTTTTCCACTTTTCCACCAGGCAGTTCCCACATTTCAGGGTCAGTTCTACTTTTAGGATGTCTTTTAACAATCAAAATCTCGTTTGAATCGTTTTTAATTATTCCTCTTACGGTAAGTCCATATGGTTTCATATTAATTCTTTTCAATTTCCTGATTAATAATTTAAACGGAAAATGAATTTCCTTCAATACTATTAAATAACTTAAATAACATACCTTATTTTATAATGTAACTTTTTTAAGGAGTTTTAATTATGGATTTGAATATTAAAGTAAACGATAAAAACCACTTAGATATTGGTGGAGCGGATGCAATAGATATTGCAGAAGAATTTGGAACTCCAACCTATGTAATTGATGAAGATAGGATAAGAGATAATTATAATAGATTTTACTCTGCTTTTTCAAAATACTACTCAAATTTCAAAGTATTTTATGCATGTAAAGCAAATACCAACCTTGCAGTAATGAAAATATTAGAGTCTGAAGGCTGCTGTATTGATGCAGTATCTCCTGGAGAGGTACACATATCAAAAATGATTGGTTTTTCAGGTGACAGAATCCTCTTTACCGGTAACAACATTACCAACGAGGAATTGAAATACGTTCACAGTGAAGGCGCTGTACTCAACATTGACTCAGTTTCAGCACTTAAAAGACTGGCAAAAGTTGTTGACCCTGAAGGGTTAAAAATATCCTTCAGAGTAAACCCTATGGTAGGTGCCGGGCACCACGATCACTGTATCACCGGTGGTGTAATGAGTAAATTCGGCATAATGGACAATGAAGCTGTTGAAGTATATGAAATGGCAAAAGAATTAGGATTCAACCCAATCGGTATGCATTCTCATATAGGATCAGGAATACTTGATCCTGAACCTTTCAAACTTGCAATTGAGTCAACAATGGACATTGCGGGAAAAGTTCACCAGGAAGCTGGAATTGACTTCGAGTTCGTTGACTTTGGAGGTGGAGTTGGAATCCCTTACACTCCAGAAGAAAACATAGTGGACCTGGACAAATTTGCGGAAGTAAATGTGGGATTATTCAAAGAAAAACTTGAGCAGTATGACATGGGTGCGCCGGCAATGTATCTTGAACCTGGAAGATACCTTGTAGGAGATGCAAGTGTGCTTCTTGTAACAGTTAACAGCATAAAACAGAGTTACAGGAAATTCATCGGTGTTGATGCAGGTTTCCACACACTTTTAAGACCGGCAATGTATGATTCATATCACCACATTGTAAACGCAAGTCACATGGATGCTGAAAACTCCCAGGAAGTGGATATTGCTGGTAATGTATGTGAATCAGGAGATTTGTTTGCACGTGACAGGCCAATGCCTGACGTTGAGGAAGATGATGTGTTAGGTATTCTCAATGCCGGTGCTTACGGTTTTACAATGTCATCCAACTACAACTCAAGACCTCTTGCATCTGAAGTACTGATTTGTGACGGCGGACCGATTTTGGTACGTGAAAGAGAAACATTTGAAGACCTCTACGACAAACAGAGAATTCCACCACATTTAAAATAAAAGTTGATGATTATGCTAGATTTAAAAGGATTAAAATTTTCAAAAATGCACGGAATAGGCAATGACTTCCCGATAATTGATGAATCAGCCGGAGAAGTAATACCTGAAGAGGATAAACCTGAAGCATGCCGAATGCTATGCCACAGAAACTTCGGTGTCGGTGGCGATGGAGTACTTTTCGTCGAACCATCCGATGTTGCTGATATAGGGTACAGAATGTTCAATCCTGACGGAAGTGAAGCTGAGATGTGTGGAAACGGTATCCGATGCTTCGGTGATTTTGTTTATAGAAAAGGTATTTTAAAACAGGAAAAAATGACTGTTGAAACCAGAGCAGGAATCAAAACAATTGAAATCACCCTTGAAAACGACGAGCCGGTACTTTTTAAGGTGGACATGGGTCTGTCAACATTTAAAACTCCTGAAATTCCCATGACATCTGATGAGGATGAATTTCTCGACGGCGAGCTTGAGGTAATCGACACTACATTCAACCTCACTGCCATAAGCGTCGGAAATCCTCATGCAATAATCTTTGTCGATGATGTTGATGAAATTGACATTGACAAGTATGGTCCGGCCATAGAGGCTCATGAAGTATTCTCCGAAAAAATCAACGTACACTTTGTTGAAGTGATAAGTAAAAATGAAGCTAGAATGATTACTTGGGAGAGAGGTGCTGGTGTAACACTTGCATGTGGGACTGGTGCAACATCAACTGCCATCTCAGGCTTCAAACTAGGTCTTTTTGATGAAAAAATTTTACTCCACCTTCCCGGCGGAGATTTAAAATTCGAAGTTTATAAAAAAGATGATGCTCTTGGAGCCTTCATGGAAGGTCCGGCAGAGCTTGTTTTTGATGGAGAATTCTAAAATTCTCTATTTTTCTTCTTTCTTTTTCCTGTAAAATCCGAATATGATATTGGCCACACCTAAAACAATCACCAATACCATAAGGATATCCATACTTTTTCTTGCATATGAAAACAGCAGTGCAAGAATTATAAGTATTGTTCCTGTCAGCACTGATTTTTTCCATTCTTCCATATTTTATACCTCATTATATTTTATAAGCATTGATTAATGTTATGTCTTCAAAAAAGAAATGTTCCGAAGCCTTTATTTCAGCAATAAATCCAAGTTCATCAAATCTGTTCAGAGTTTCCTGATTGTCTGAAAGAGAAGACTGTATCATCTGGACAATTCCTCCATCATTTAAATGATTTCCAACTTCATTTAAGAAAACATCGATAACTTTCCTACCATTTAATCCACCGTCAAATGCATAATTTATAGTGTCATCTAAAACTTCACCTTTTTCAGTCGGTAGATAGGGAGTATTGAATAAAATTACGTCAAACTTTCTATTTTCCACGGGTTCAAATAGGTTGCCGAATAAAATTTCAATGTTTTCGATTCCATTGTCATTGAAATTCCTCCGGGCAAGCTCACATGCATCGAAATTGATGTCTGTCACCGTAATCCTATCGGTCAGTCTGGAAGCATACATTGCAACAATTCCCGAACCCGTTCCGATTTCAAGAACACTTTGACCATTCTCAATTTCAAGATTGTCCGCCAGAAGATAGCTGTCTTCGGCCGGAATGTAAACGTTGTCGTCGGTATGGATTATAAAGTCACTCATTGAAATCACACTTCAAAAACAGGATATAATTTTCGTGAAATAAACATAATCTCCTCGGGTCTGAGCATGACTACTCTCATCTTAAGATATTCTTCTATTTCATAGTCATCAATTTCGTTAAGTCTCATTTTCAGGATCTTCTTGTCGATATTGCTTATGATGTGTCTTGAGTCAATCAGGGCATTTCTGATTTTCTTGTTCCTGTGCTGGAAAAGAGCCTTTGTAAACTTCGAATAAATTTTAAAGTCTTCATCTGGGATATTGTTCTCTTTTGGAGTTAATCTGACAATGGTAGAGTCAATCTGTGGTTTTGGAATAAAGCTTTCGCAGCTGACATCAGCTAGCCTTTCAATATCACATTTAAAATAAAGCATGGTTGAAAGTCTGGAATAATCTCTGCTACCGACTTTACCGTCCATACGGTTGGCAAATTCTTTCTGATACATTAATATGGCCAGGTCAAAGTTATAGTTTAAAAATTTAAAGGTAACTGGTGATGAGATTTGATAAGGTAGATTTGAGATGATTTTGTTGAATTGTGTAAATTCAACTTTCAGCGCGTCATTGTTTATCAGTTCTACATTATCTATTTTTTCATCTTCAAGTCGCTCGGTCAGTATCTCACAGATTCGTTCATCTTGTTCGACAGCTATTACTTTTTTGGCTTTCTTGGCAAGTTCAATTGTTAAAGTTCCGATTCCAGCTCCTATCTCGAGAACAATGTCATCTTCTGTTATGTTTCCAAAGTCAATTATCTGGTCTCTTTTATTTTTATCAATCAGATAGTTCTGACCGAGATTTTTGTTTAACTTTATCCCATGCTTGTTCAAGATGCCTTTCGTTGTTTTAGATAAGGAAGGGGAATTTTCACTAGTCAATTTATCACTTATCTTTTTCTTGGAGCTCGTGGAGGTTGTGTAAATATGTAATATTTATTTTTACCTCTTCTTGGTGTTGTTGTGTCAAGCTCTTGTTTAACTCTGTTAACAATCATTCCTGCCGGATCGGCTAATGTAGGAAGTCTTTTTGATATGTCTTCAAAGCTTTCGAAAGGTTTTTCCTCTCTTGCATTGATTATATCCCACATATACTTGTTACCGATTCCTGGAATTAATTCGAGTGAATGAAGTCTTGTACTTAATGCTTCACTTTCATTGAAGAATTTAACGTATTTTTCTTCGTTTTCCTCAACGATGTCCCGAATTGCATAATCTAATTCGATTCTACTTGTTGCGGTTAAATTTTCAAAATCTAATTTTCCAAGTACTCTGTATATTTTATCTCTTTTTCCTTTTCCAATATATACAGTGTCCTGAATTTCTAAATCAACACCAGTTTTAGGAGCTAATTCAAGTAAAGTGAATTGTTCTGTACCAATAGCTTGAGCAATAGGTTTACCACCGAATTTGGACAT
>CACYBU010000163.1 GCA_902772665.1 uncultured Methanobrevibacter sp.
AAAGATTAACCAAATCAATGAGTACTCCAAGTGCATTTTTGCCTATAAATTTAAATGCTGTATCCTTTTCGATACCCATAATATCATCTCCGATTATAGTATATGGTTTAAAAAGTATTTAAATGTTTTTATTATGAGAATAAAGCAATATTGTTCCAGTATTGTAATTATGAAGTAATTATAATAATTGTTTTCAACTTGTAAAATTGAAATTAAACTGAAGAATATGACTCAACTTTTGCATATAATTAATCTTTTACATGTCAATTCTGGGATTATTCTGTTATATTTCCGGCTAATCATCACCATACATAAGCAAAGGTCCTTCATCAAATCATTCATGTTGGGATAAAAAACGTTTTAAAAGCAATCAACGCTAAAGTCAAAAAGAGGAGGTCTATTCCACGAAATAAAAAAGTGTATATAAACGACAGGTGTAAAATTTACAGGATAGGCATACTGGTAGGGTAAAATCACAGTGTCCCTTAAGGGCAAATCATACACCTATCCTGAAGTAAGGGATGTTTAAAATACTGGTTATACCTGTGATCAGGCATCTTGCAGTATGTGTAGTCAGGTATTGAAGAATTATGTATGTGAAAGACATGTTGCAAAACTGGCGGGTTCCAAACAGATTGCCGGAACTTCATGCGATGCCATGTTGAAGGCTTTAAAAAAGAATAATTTTATTTGCACATATTTCTATAAATCCTCTTTTAACATTTTAAAGCTTGCATAATATTGTCTTGATGACATTAATATGATATTCATTAATGAAAATCAGTAAAATAACTTATTTTCAAATTCTTTTAATCGTAATGGAACAACCTCAAGAAAGATTGATAGTCTGGAAAATCTTCGTATTCAAAAATATGTTAATAGATTTAATAACTCAAACACTGCAACTATGGACCTTAGATCATATGTAACTTTTAAATTTAACTATAGTATTTTATATTAAAGATTTAATCATCGAAATTCTAGCAATTATGGACATTCCCTTTGAGAAATTAAGTGAAATTATTTTAGGTTTTTACTGGGGTTTATGTGCCTCCTGAAAGAATCTGTGAGATTTATCAGGAAGGTATCAAAAATATTTAATGATTTAGAATAATTGAAGAATGAAGTTAGAAAAGGAAATATCGTATTAAGTGGAATAATTCACTATGATGAACAATATTTGTGGGTTAAACATCAACGTTATGTTCGTTTAACGATAATTGATGCTAAATGCCGATTAATTCTTCAAGATATTGTGGTGCCTCGCCAGGAATTCAACAAACATTTTGTTAAAAATTTCTTAAAAGAATCAATTGAATGATTTGATATCCATACTATCGTAACAGAGGGATATATGGTATATCCTGTAATAATTGATGAATTAGGATTGATACAACATAGATGCACATTTCATATCATGAAAAATTTAATGGATAAATTAACTCCAAATACATAATGTAGTTAGAAATAAAACAAAAAGATTAGAAAAAGAAATTCCAAAATTAGAAGTAAAATTAGAAGAATTAGAGCTTGTATACAAAGGTGTGAAGGGCAGGTCCAAAAATGATGATTTAAAACGCAAAAAGAATATTGAAGATAAAAATAATCTAAAAGATAAAATCAGTGCTAAAAAGAAAGAATTACGTGAATTGAAAAAGGAATTAAAAGAAGATGAAAAAAATATTTGCTAAACTATCCAGACTATGGAAATACAAAACAATAAGCACTTGTAAAAATAAATTTTACACATTGTACAACAATTGAAATCAATTTAGAAAAGAAATCAAAGAATTTCTGGAAAAATTAGAGAAATACTTAGATAAAGTATTGAATCATGTTTTTAATAGTGATATTCCCACTACAAACAATAACATTGAAGCATTCTTTAAAATAACTCTTCCAAGATGCTCAAAAAGAAAATTCAGGACTTATAAAGGAATGATGAATAGGATCCTGTTAAATGATATCAGGTACATGAAACGAAATGTCAGAATAATTTCATAAAACCAA
>CACYBU010000164.1 GCA_902772665.1 uncultured Methanobrevibacter sp.
GTTTTTTAAGTTTTTTATTTTTAGGTCTTGCCATGAATAATACATTTGTTATTCATTATTTTTAAAACTTTGGTTTTTAACTATACACTTGAAATGGAGCCATGAATTGAATGCTTAACTTTGGACAGTCCCTACTATAAACCTAATTTTTCATCAAGCCACACCTGCAAAAAAAAGTTATATTTAATAACTTTTAAATTCAAAATTTTATGCATTAACAGATAATTAATGATGATATTATGAGTAAAGTAAAAGACATGTCACTTGCACCTGAAGGTGTAAGAAAAATAGAATGGGTTCAAAAACACATGCCTGTTTTGGAACACATCAAACAAGAATACCTGGAAACCCAGCCGTTTAAAGGAATCACAATTGGTTCATGCCTTCACCTTGAACCTAAAACCATCAATTTAGGTTTGACCCTGATGGCAGGAGGCGCCGAAGTGGCAATGACCGGATGTAATCCACTGTCTACACATGATGATGCAGTGGCGGGAGCGGCCGATTTAGGATTGAACGTTTATGGATGGAGAGAACAGGACGATGAGGAATATTATCAGACAATCAACATGGTTCTTGATCACAAACCTGACATAATCATTGATGACGGAGCAGACATGATTATGGTTCTTCACAACGAAAGAAAAGAACTTTTAAGTCACATCAAAGGAGCATGCGAAGAAACCACAACAGGAGTTCACAGGCTGCAGGCAATGCATGCTGACGGAGCTTTAAAGTTTCCGATAATTGCAGTAAATGATGCATACACAAAATACCTCTTTGACAACCGTTACGGAACCGGACAGTCAAGTTTCGATGCAATCATGGGAACAACCAATATGGTGATTGCGGGCAAAACTGTTGTCGTGTGCGGATATGGATGGTGCGGAAGAGGACTTGCCCTCAGGGCAGCTGGTCTCGGAGCGGATGTAATTGTAACTGAAGTAGATCCGATTCGTGCATTGGAGGCTCGTATGGATGGATACCGTGTAATGACCATACGTGAAGCCGTAAAACAGGCAGATTTAATCATCACTGTAACAGGTAATGCTGACATTATCTGCGGGGATGACTTTAAATACATGAAGGACGGATGCATGCTTGCAAATTCCGGACACTTCAATGTTGAAATCAACAGACCTGACCTTGAAGCCATATCAACCGGTGTTAAAGAGGTGCGTGAAAGCATTGAGGAGTTCACTACAAAGGATGGTCGAAAAATCTACCTTTTAGCTGACGGTCGTCTGGTAAATCTTTCAGCTGCACGGGGACAGGGACATCCTGCTGAAATCATGGACATGAGCTTCGCCGTTCAGGCACTGTCCGCCAAACACATCCTTGAAAACGATTTGCCTATAGGTGTTACAAAGGCACCTGATGAAATCGACTACACTGTTGCAAGTATGAAGCTTGAAGCAATGGGAATTGAAATCGACTCACTGACAGACAAGCAAAAGGCCTACATGGCCAACTGGCAGGAAGGAACATAACCTCCTTTTTATTTTTTTTCCATGTCATATTTTAGATACATTGACAACGGCAGGGGGCCGGTCAAACTTTTCATCGGAGGGGTTCACGGAAATGAAGGTGTAACCTCACTTAAATTTTTAAAACGCATCAGCACTGACGATTTATCCCCCGGCCAGTTTTACTTTTACAATTTCGACAGAACACCCTACATTTCCACTATAAAAAAGGAGTATTACGAATCCGAAACTGGACGCAAAATTTTGGATCTTATAAAATACTTCGAACCTGACTTTTACACTGAACTGCACTGTTATGATCTTAAAAACCATGACAGGCTAACCTCAATGGAGCGATACACAAAAACAGGCATTCCTCCTCTGATAAAGCTTGGAAATCATGTTCTTGTCTCATCTGTGTCTCCTTTAATTCGGATGACCTATTTTTCAACCAATACCGTCTGCAAAACACTGGAATTTCCCTGTTTTGAAAAGCTAACCTTCGAAACCGCCGAAAAATATGGTTTCAACATGGATAAGGCCATTGAAACTTTTGAAAATCTGCTCAAACTGATTTTAAAATCACCTTCAAGGCAGTATTTTGAAAGTGAAATGATGAAACACTACAAACAACAGGTATTTCTGGCAATGGAATATGCAAAAAAAGTTTTCGGTGAGGATTTCCCTCCATATTAAGCATTGATGGTTTCCGGGTTTGTGGTGGTGAGAAACCATCAACACTGTTTTTAGTTGGATTCTATAAAATATATTGAATAAATTTAAAAAAACGGCTTTCACCATCCCCATGACAGCTGCCATTTTTTTCCAAGTGTTTAGTTTTTTTTATGCAATCTGGGGTGTGTGGTGGTAGATTGCATAAGTTTATACTCAATATTTAGAACCCTATTTATATTTATTTCCTTTAATAGTATTTAAACATGTAAGTTTTAAAATTTAAAACCATGCATCAAGGCTGCCCTGGGATGAATTGAGATTTTTAAGCTTTGCAGATGCTTTTGCCACACGATCTTCCGAAAAACCGTGCTGGTAGCATAAAAACTCGATTATTTTATCTTCCTGTGGTTTTTCCCACTTTATTTTATAATCAGTGTTGACGTCATGTTTTAGGAAAATGTCTCTTACTTCGCACAGGTCATGGTCAGATTCCATTTGAAGTTCAGCAAGTTTTGCCTTAAGCTGATTGTTATGAGCCAGCTTCAGTGCAGTTTTAGCACCAATTCCTTTCATTCCTTCACAGAAATCAGTTCCGATTAAAATTCCCATGTCCACCAGTTGGGGTCTTGTGATGTTGAGTTTTTTAAGGACACGATCCAGCTGGTAGTATTCGAGATTTCCAAGATTTGAGCTTACCGCAAGGTTTCTCACAACTCTCTTTGCTCCGAAAAGCAGACAGTCATAATCCTGTGAGGCAACGGCATAGGCATCACCCTTAGCCACCAGATATGATGCTTGGGCTTCACCTTCACCTTTCGCTTCGATATATGGTATTCCCATATATGTCAGGAGCTTTTTGGAGGATTCAATGATTTCAGGGGAGAGTTTGGATGACCTCATGGCGAATTTACGTGCCTTTTCGGTGTCTCCATTCTGCAGAGCCTCCCGGTAAATCTGTTCGGCGTCATCTCTTATTTTACGCCTCTTTGCCTGGGTTTCACTTTTAAGCTCTGACGCCTTACCGTCAAAGACATAAATCGGTTTGATACCCTTTTCAACCATTGAGGAGTTCCTGTATAATATTCCACTTAGGTGGGATGTTACGTTACCGTTTTCATCTGTCAAGGGTCTTCCGTCCCTCTGCCTTATGGTTGAGAGGAACTGGTAAAGAGTGTTGAATGCATCGATTGAAACAACCCTTCCCTCCAGATTCTTGAAACTTATTGTTTCAGGTTCAACAATGTCTTTAATCTTAACACCCATCAAAATCACCTGAAATATGATAGGGGGAAGGATTCCTTAATCCACATCAGAACCTCACTGTCGCTTATGATGACATAGTCTCTTGAAAGCATTGTCTCATCGGTTTTAAAGAGATCCTTAAGAGTGTCGTTTGGCTCTTCAAGGCAGATGTTTCTGATTTCCCGCCTTGACTCGATACTGTAGTTTTTAAGGATTCTTCCAATTGGAATGTCGGCTCTCACAAGGTCGCTGCACACCTCCTCTGAACACCTCTTGAGTGGGATATGTGAAATAGCATAAATGAGAGGCCTTTCAGTGGTGTGCATTATGACCTCACGAAAATTGATTTCCTCCCCTTCGTCAACGTTCACCAGCCGTGCATGCTGCTTGTCTGCCTTTTCAAAATGCTGCTCCAGGGTTGTCAGTGTGATCTTACCGAACAGCACATCAAGGATTGCCGTAATCGAGCCGTCGGTTGTAAGGAGTATCTTCTGGGTATTTGAAAGTTCAACATCATTGGTTTTTTCCAATTCATTGATTCTATCAATCAGTCTTCTGTTAGCTTCGTTTTTATCCATAACCATTTTGAATCACTTTTTAATATCCTTCGGACTGGTAATGACGCCGGTCAGTGCGGACGCAGCAACCACCTTGGAGTTTGAGAGATATACCTCGGATTTGGCATCACCCATCCTTCCCTTGAAATTTCTGTTTGTTGTTGAAATACATGATTCACCTTCGCAAAGCACTCCCATATGTCCTCCAAGGCAGGGTCCGCAGCCAGGATTGCATATGATTGCACCTGCATCTATGAAAGTGTCAATATAGCCAAGATGCATTGCCTGGCTATAAATCTCTCTTGAAGCCGGAAGAATCAGCAGTCTGGTGCTGTTGCTGATTTTATTTCCTTCAAGTATCTCCGCTGCATCCTTTAAATCTGAAAGTCTTCCATTTGTGCATGAACCTATCAGGCACTGGTCAACCAGTGTGCCTTCAACTTTTGAGATGTCCTTGACATTGTCAACATCATTCGGGCATGAAATTTGTGGTTCAAGGTCTGTAACATCAAAATCAAGTTCCCTGACGTATTGTGCATCGCTGTCTGATTTGAAAATATTCAGTTCAGATTCCCTTTTTCCGGTTCTTGTGCAAATATAGTCAATGACTTCCCGGTTCGGTTCCATGATACCGTTTTTAGCACCCATTTCAATTGCCATGTTGCACATTGTCGCTCTTCCTTCAACACCCATCTTTTCAATTGTATCTCCTGCAAATTCGGCGGTTCTGTATGTTGCACCGGCGATTCCGACTGATCCTATGATATTCAGGATAACGTCTTTCGGGGCAATGTATTCGTTCATCTCACCGGTAACGTTCATTTTAATAGCTTCCGGAACCATGAACCAGGTCTTTCCTGTTGCCCATACCATTGCAAGATCGGTTGCACCCATACCTGTTGAAAACGCTGCGAATGCACCATAAGTACAGGTATGTGAATCGGCACCGACGATGACTTTGCCCGGTTCCACAAGTCCCATTTCAGGAACCACCTGATGGCATATTCCCTCACCGTGAATGTAATTTTTGGAAATGCCCTGTTTTTTTATAAAGTCACGGCAGACCTTTTGAAACTCCGCCGAACCAATGGTGTTTGCCGGAACATTATGGTCAAAAACAATGGCTATTTTATCCGCATCCCATACCCGGTCAGTTATCTTTTCAAATGTCTTTATTGCAGGAGGGGATGTTCCGTCATGTGACATTGCAAGGTCAACCGGGATTTCAATAATCTCGCCGGGCGTTACTTCATGACCGGCTTTTTTTGAGAGAATCTTTTCTGTAATATTCATATTATTTGCCCTTTGTGTTTTTAACGATTTGTCTGAATACCTTATCGTTTATGTATTTTCCTTCCTCTCTCTGCTTTTTAACCTGCCTTACGATTTCAATAAGTTCTTCGTCACTGACGTCAAGTTCGCACTCGCTCAGCTTTGCTCTGACGGCCCTGCATCCTGAATGCTTGCCCAGGACAAGCTGGCGTTTCTGACCTACAAGTTCCGGAAGATAAGGCTCATAGCACAATGGCTCCTCGATAACCGCATCGACGTGGATTCCGGACTCGTGTCTGAAGACGTTGTTTCCGACAACTGGCTTGCTGTATGGAATCACAAGACCGCTTGCTTTGGAAACCAGGTCTGAGAGTTCCTTTATGTATTTGGTTTTAAACCCGTAATCCTTACCGTAAAGTATCTTCATTGCCATGATAAGTTCTTCAAGTGAAGCGTTTCCCGCCCTTTCACCGATACCGTTGACAGTTGTTGAAACCGCTTTTGCACCTGCAAGAACACCGGTAATGGAGTTTATCACCGCAAGACCGAAATCGTTGTGGAGGTGAACTGCAATGTCAATGTTCATGTCCTCTACAAGTTCCCTTACCATATAATCAATTCCCTGAGGGGTAATGGCGCCTGTGGTGTCGGCAATGTGAACCCTATCAGCACCGCATTCCTGAGCCTTTCCGTATATGCGCTTTAGAAAGTCAATGTCGGTTCTTGTGGCGTCTTCTGCTGAAAAGGCAACAAAAAGACCATGGTCCTTCGCATAGTCAACAGCAGTTTCACATAAGTTTATTGCATCTTGTCTTGTAATGTGCATCTTGTGGTCAAGATGAATGTCTGAGGTCCCCACAAAGGTGATGATTCCGTCCACGTCACAGTCAAGGGCGGCGTCAATGTCAGCAATTTTGGTCCTTGTCAGACCCAGAATGGTAGCGTTTAAACCTTCATTGGCTATTGCCTTAACACTGTCCTTTTCCTTTTCCGAAACAATCGGAAAACCTGCCTCAATCTGATGAATTTTGAACTGATCCAGTTTTCTTGCGATTTCCAGTTTCTCATCAAAACTGAAACAGACTCCCGGAGTCTGCTCACCGTCCCTGAGTGTTGTATCGTAAATGGTAATGTCTTCGGGAAATGTCAGTTCAGTTTCCTTGTTGTAATGACTAATAAAATATTGCAATTATATCACTTCACTTTAATATTAATATAAATATTAATATAATTTTGGTAACTATTTATTATTTAAATTTTCTAAAAGCTCCATATATGAGGTTCTCTCAAAACCGTCTATGACTCCCAGCATTTCAAACAAATCGAAAATTTTATCCTGAGCCTTGCTGTAGTCCGAACCATCCTTTAAAGTTATTTCTATTTCCATATACGGTGGGAGCCCTTCAACGTCATCAAGTGAGATTTCAAAATTTTTGTAGGTGTAATACCTGCGGCTTTTTTTAACAGTTCTTGCAGGTGTGAAGCCGATTTCCTCAAAAATGTTACGGGCCTTTTCAGCACTTTCAATTGTCATTTCAACTTCCTTGCGTGTTTTGGCGTCTTTGTTGAGTTTAGGACCCTTGTATGTAATAAAAGTGTTGTTGTTGGTTGTTCTGATTCTTAAGGCTTAGTCGGTTTTTGCAAAATCCTCAACCGGGCTTGCAAAGTAGATGTCTTCTTGAAATTCTGTTTTTGTCTTTTCGGCTCCGATTTTTTCAAGGTTTTTTTCCATTTCTTCAAAACTATTGATTCTAGCTTTCACTTCAACTTCTATCATAATTAGTAATAGTATGTGTTGATTGTTATATGTATCTATTTGAATTTGGATGGTGTTTTTTAGAATAAGGATTTCATTTCTGAGAGGTAATGGGGATCCCCTGATTTCTATATGTGGTATTGGTTAAAAAAATTTCTGCTCATGAATAACTGTGTTAATTCACATATTCAAAAAAAAAGATTATTTCACTATCACGACAAATCCATTGATTTTCAACTCAAATCGACCTGGATAATGGGTTTAATTTCGAGATATATCTATATATTTTAAAATACAGGAAAATGTGAATTTTCAACCTGAATTATTAAGATTCGAGAGATGTTGGAAATATTTCAGTTGAGGTTTAATATAATTAATCCCTTTAAAATATGTCTGGATATTTGATTTTGATAGTGTAATATTAAAAAGTAGTAACATTTATTAATATGTACTTTCAATTACTGATTTTTGATTTTATATATAATAGGCATTTATAAGTTAAATTTTAAAATTTTTATTTTTCTAAAAATTTCTCAAAAATTTTTCAAATAAACATACATTTATATACTATATAAATTAAATATTTATTTAGTAAAAATTTAACTTAATTTTTGTTTTCTTAAATTTTACTGTACTTCTTTTAAAAATGAATTGGAGGTTTTAAATTGACCGATGTTGATATTAAAATTGAAAACATTGTTGCTTCAGCAAGCATTGGTAAAGACATCGATTTAAAAGAAATTGAAAGCTCTGAAGCGTTAGATGGCGTTTCATATAATCGTGAACAATTTCCTGGTTTAGTTTTTAAACTTCCAGAACCAAAAACAGCAGCATTAATTTTTGGGTCTGGTAAACTAGTTTGTACTGGAGCAAAATCTATAGATGATTCCAAACTGGCAATCAAGAAAACTGTAGATTTAATGAGGACAGTTGATACTGACATTCCTGAGGAGTTTGAAATTAAAATTCAAAACATTGTGGCTTCTGCGAACCTGGAATCCACTCTTAACCTAGAAGCAGTTGCTTTGGAATTGGAAGATACTGAATACGAACCTGAACAATTTCCTGGTTTAGTATACAGATTATCTGACCCTAAAGTGGTTCTATTATTATTCGGTTCTGGTAAAGTTGTATGTACCGGAGCTAAAACAAAAGACGACGCCAAACTTGGTGTCGAAAGAGCTTACGATAGATTAAGTGAGCTAGATTTAATATAATTTGGTGGTATTATTGATTAAACTTGTAGTA
>CACYBU010000165.1 GCA_902772665.1 uncultured Methanobrevibacter sp.
AAGCTGTGGAAATACATGGGGTCATTGTCATGAGGAGTGTCCAGAATGCGGCTCTACAGATGTTGAAGATGATGGCTATGGCTATTTGCAATATACATGCAACAATTGTGGTCACAACTGGGGTGACGCTCGAGATGATGAAGATTCCCAAGATGATGGTGAAGAAGATACCCCGTCTTGCCCTAAATGTCATTCAGACAATGTGACTGATGACGGCTCTGATTATCTTCAATATGAATGTAACGATTGTGGTAACATGTGGGGGCATTGTGATGAAAAATGTCCGGTATGTGGTTCTACAGACGTAGAAGACGATGGCTATGACTATATGCAATATACATGCAACAATTGTGGTCACAATTGGGGTGATTAAAAGAAAGAGTAATATTAATTCATTTACATTATGAAGTGGAAAGATATAGAACCGAAAATTCAAAATCTGCAGAAGAATCTGCAGAGTGAGATGCAATGGGTGAAGGAACACTCATTGGCAAATGATAAGTTTCCGAAATTGAATGCTACATACGATGCCGCAATGAAAATTTTGAATAATTCTGAATACGAAGTTGTGGTTTGCGGAGAAGTGAAGAAGGGGAAAAGTTCACTTCTTAATGCAATAATTGGGAAAGAAATCTTGCCAGTTGATAGCAACATCGCAACTTCTCAGGTATTTCATATTACAAATAGCGAGGCAGAATCCTTCGAGATTGTTTTTACTGACGGAAGCCATATGTCGATAAGTCAAGAACAATTGCGCAGATATGGCTCACAAGTTGATGTCGAATTGAAAGGAGAACCCTCCTTCAATGGGAGAACTATATCCTTCATCCAAGTAAATACTCATGCGGAATTTCTCCCGAAAGGTGTTAACATTGTAGATACTCCAGGGCTCGGTAGTTTGTATAAATCACACGAATGGATTACTCAGAATTATGTTTCACATGCATCTGCTGTTGTTTTTGTCCTTGATCCTGAGAAACCAATAGTGAAACAAGAAGAGTTGTTCATCAACAAGGTTTTGGATGTAACTCCATATATCTTGTTCGTTATGACTAAAATAGACCTTTATACTCCTGATAAGGTCAAGGAACAATTGGAGCGCGACAGAGATATCTTAAAGGATATTTATGGAAAGCGGAACCTACCTGCTCCGCAAATTTGTCCTGTATCTAGCATGACTCTGATGGATGCTGCAACAGAAGATGATTCAGATTTTAAGCAGGCTAATTACGAGGAAAGTCTATTCCCCAAAATGAAGGATAACCTTATGATTACCATATACCGGGCTGTAGGCTTGTTACGTTCAGGAATCGCATTATCAGAAACAGCTAATCATAT
Organism: uncultured Methanobrevibacter sp.; assembly: GCA_902772665.1. Classification (GTDB taxonomy): domain Archaea; phylum Methanobacteriota; class Methanobacteria; order Methanobacteriales; family Methanobacteriaceae; genus Methanocatella. Next base: position 1,339 of record CACYBU010000165.1, read on the forward strand.
AAATAAGGTCAACAATGTAATTGTGGACATTATTAAATCAACTGTTGAGGATTCCCAGAAACTGCAAAAGGAATTTGAGGGGAAAAAGACACGGCTTCATGAAAGGCTTCAAAAAGAATGGGGAGAAGAAAGCAGCAGGTTTACTTCAAAGATGAACGATATAACAGCAATATGCAATAGCGTAACCAATAGGGTTCAGCAAATTACATCATCCACAGGCTCCATCTATACTCAATATCTTCATAAAATAGACAATCTGAAAAATATGGATGAGGTGAGGTGCCTTGGCCAATCTATGCCGGAAGACATTAAAAACGATGTTGAGTCTCAATGGCGAAATATCACCAATGAAATCAGTGGCAGAGTTGAAGCCGTACTAAGTGAAGTTCAGGCAGAAATGGATCATGTCATGTATGAAGATATATCTGGTTATTATACTATGGACATGCCTAAGAATTCCATGAATGAGAAGTTTAACGCCTTTAGGACAGGATTCTTCTCTGCAAGCTTAGTGGGGAGTATTGGTGGTACTATTCTTGGTGCAATGGGGCTGTTGGCAATCCCTGTCGTAGGTTGGGGGCTGGCTATCGGTGCAGCTGTTGTCGGTTTGTTTACAGGACGGGAGGCTTTGGTTGATCGTAATAAGCAAAATATGCGACAAGGACTTTCCCGTCTAATGGGAGATATTAATTCGGCATTACTAAATGTCAAGCCAGGAGAACGTTATTCCATGGCAGGTAAATTTGCTGTAGAATTGAAACAATCTGCAGAAAAATGTTTAAAACAGATGTTGGATGAGCGAAAAAAACAAATGCAGCGGGAACTTGATAGTTTGCTGGAGCATTCTAAACTTGAAGCTGAGAAAAGAAAACAGGAAAACACAATCTGGACTCAGATAAAAAGTGAATGGGATGCAGAAACCTCCAAGGTCAAAAATCTAATAAGTCTCCGTAAAGAAATAGCCGAATCATTATAATATGGCAAAGATTGGAATAGATTTTGGCACGTCATACACAACGCTTTCTCGTGTCAACCCAGGAACAGGAAGTGCTGAACCAATAAGAATTAATGGTAAGGAAAAAATACCAACTATGGTGTTTTTTCCAGAAGATGGAGACAGTCCCTCTTTCGGCGAGCAAGCGTATAATATTTACAGGACTTGCTTGAAGATCAAGGACGTTAACAAGTCATGTCGTTTGTTAGCAGGACTGTACTCTGACCTGAAGACGAACATGAACCCTGAGGAACAGTTGTTTCTTCCTAATGGGAGAAGTCTCTCTTATACAGAAATGATAGGCGAATTCCTCAAATATTTAAAGGAAGAAGTAGAATCAACTATCTTTCATGGAGATTTCGTAACGGATGTGTGTATTACTTATCCGGTAAAGTTTGAAGAGTTTAAAAAAAACATTCTCCGAGCAGCTGCTTCATACGCAGGATTCACTAATATAAAAATGTTGATGGAACCTGTCGCTGCGGCTATGGGCTACAAATTAGCGGAAGAAAAAGAGTTGGGTTCGTTATGTAGGAACAAGTCTGTTTTAGTATATGATTTTGGTGGTGGCACGTTTGATCTGGCATTTGTCAGGTTTGACGAAAATGGTGAGCATATCACACTACCTCCCAAAGGTGATTTACATTGTGGCGGGCAGGATATAGATAAAAACATTTACGACGAATGGGATAAACTAGTGTTCTCTGAAACTGGCGGTAAAAAACACATATCTGATGTTGAAGGAATGGTTAATGCGCCATTTCTTAAAACGACGTGTAGAGAAAATAAAGAAGAGATTTCGGAGTATTTTAAGAATCCAGAACGCAGTAGGGAAAAATCACTAAATGAAGATGTGGCTGATGATTACAGGGAGTTAAATGTTAGTCGTCAAAAATGGGAAGATATTGTATCTCCAATTATTGATAAGACGATTAGCCTTACTATTGAGATGCTAACATTTATAACTGAACAAAACTATTCAGTAGACAAGGTCATATTGATAGGTGGAAGTTCTCGAATATCGGTTGTGTATGATAAACTTAATAAAATACCTCAAATAAGGGGGAAAATAGTAAGGGTGGCTGATTTGGATGTTGCAGTAGCCAATGGAGCAGCAATTTTCGCTAACCAGGAAGCTGTTACTGCTCAGAAATGTTATTGTCGCATGTGTGGTGAGCAACTTGATACTTCAATGAAATTTTGTAGGTATTGTGGAACCCCAAATTTTAGGTATGATTTTAGATTTGCTGATATAAAATGAACCCAACGGAAGAGACAAGACAAATTATTGCTAAGGTAAAAGCTTTCATAAGCAAGACCCCATGGAAAGAGGCTTTTGAAACACGATTGGATGTGCTGAGTGAGAGAGCATCCATGCCTTGTGAATTGGCAATAGCAGGTCGTGTTAAGGCTGGTAAAAGCTCCTTTTTAAATGCCTTACTAGGAGAGAAACTGGCTATGGTGGGAACAACAGAGACAACAGCAACAATCAACTATTTTAAATATGGAGTTCCAAAGGATCAAGAACATCCAGTTCTTGTTGTATGGGAAGATGGTAAAGAGGAGTGGCAGTCCAAGGCTTTTTTGGACTCATTACAGGGAAATACAAGAGAGGTTATAGAAAAAGCATCCAAGATAGACCATTTGGAATATTATGTTCAAAAAGATATTTTGAAAAATGTAACATTAGTTGACACTCCAGGTACAAATGCTTTAGTCGATGAACATAACCAGAGAACAAAGGACTTTTTCTCAGATTCATTGCGACAAAAGCATCATGAGCAATCTATACGACTTAAAGAACGCGCGGATGCTGTCATCATCGTTGTGGGACATGTACCTATGGCATCCAATAGTGATATTATAGCTAATTTTACGGATGATACCAAGGCTTTCAATGCGATGGGTATAATGACGAAGATAGACAACGAAAACTTGACAATTGAAGAGTGGAAAAACAGATGTTTATCTTATTCCAACATGATGAGACAACATTTAAGTATCATACTCCCTGTTTCAGCCTCGATGGTCACGGCAATTAATTCATTATCAAGTGGTAATAAATTGCAATACATACAGGGTGTCGTTCGTCAAGTAACTAATGCGAATGATTTTGAGCGTTTATTTGCTAATAGTACAAAATTCTTTAGCCAACAGTCAGCCTATCTCAATTTGTTTAATAAATATGGTATCAATGAAACCATGCGTAAGTCTTTGATGTGTGGTATCACAGATTATCCTGTTTTTTATCGGATTGCAAGAGAATTGTATTATAACTCTGTTGACGAGGCCGTTGCAAATATACGTGTCTATTCTGGAATGCAGGATGTGTGGATGGTACTTAATAAGCAATTCTTGAATCGTTCAAGAATAATAAGGTGTACGTCTGTATTAAAAGCTGTCCATGCGATGCTTGATGATATAAAAAACAGGTGTCTGTATGATTTAAGGCAAGAGTCTGTAAATCTTTACGCATATTTGGAAATAATCAAGGCATATCCATACTATGCCGAAGTATATGCACGTCGTAATACTAGTCAGGAAATTGCAGAGTTATTAAGTAATACGGGGATACCAATGCCGTATATAAAGAATGATGTAAGGCGTGCTTTCGTCTCATTTGTTAAGCGAAACATTTGTTCTGATGACGAATGTAAGATTATCCAAAGTCAACTCGAATCATTGCTTGTTGAGATAGAACAGTTGCAAGGTCAATTTACACAGACAGACAAGAATGCTGAGGCGTTAATGATTTTAGAAAGCAAAGCAAATCTGTTTTCGGACAAAGAAGTTGAGGAGATAGAGACCCTTTTAGGCAAACATGTAGGCAGAAGTATTTCAGATTTAAATTTATCAATTGGTGAACGTATCTTATATTGGAGAGGGAAAAGACATTTTTATCAAGGAAATATTGATGCCTGTCAGGTAATTGATACTACAATATATAATTATAATCTTTTAATAAAAAACGAGCATGAATATAATTGATTTCTTAAAACAATTACTTGGTTGGAAGATTACCGACGGTGTAAATGAATACTCGAACAGAACAGAAGATAATTTGATAAATGAGCCTCAGGTTTTTACTCCTTCAGAGGATGAGAATCCTTTTGCGCCAAAAAAGGAGGATACAGTAAATATTGAAATCAAAGTCAGTGAAGATGTTCTAAAGAAGCCCAGTGACCTTGCAGTGGAAGGGCCAATTCCTACTAATGTATCACAGGGCAACTCACAGTCGAAAGCCTTCACCGATTCCATAAAATCCTATAGGCAATCAGGAGAAACAAGTGATGGCAGATTGTCTCTATTAGATAACAAACCATACATGAGCCTTTCGGAATCGGTATGTTCTGTGATTGAAAAGATCGACTCATTGATGGATTCGACAGAATCGTCAGACGCAAAGAAGCAGTTGAAGTTTATCAAGCACAAACTGCGTGAAGCATTCAATGGGACGGGGGCAGATACAATTTCTGATGAAACAGTGTTCGATGGAATAAGACACATTCCTATTGGAGATGATTTAATAAAACAAGGTGAATTGATAGATATTGTTGAGGATGGACTCTCTATTGAAGAGCGGGTAATGATACCTGCCAAAGTTAAACCTTTAAAAAAAGAATGATCATGACAGAAGAATTTGGTTTCACTACGGAAGATTCTCAGAACATCCAAAATGATGTTAACATTGAAGGCTCTGATCAGTTGCATATACTTGGAGAGGAGGAGCCTTTTTCACGACAAACAGCCCCTTTCGTTCCTTCCGAATCATCGGATGTTTTAACAGCATTTGAAATCAGGTCTAAAACTCCATTTTCTTGTGTAACGAATGAAGGACGTGAAAGTGTAGCTCTCTCAACAGATGTGGCTGATCTGGTGGTAATTAGTCTCAGCGAAATTGATAGTTTTACTCAAAAAATAGACGTCGATAATGGATTTAGCAAAACTCAGAGAGGTGTAGATAATTATTTAGAAGTTCATGACGGGGTGCCATTCTTGGGAAAAGAACATTCAAGCTACACCCAAAGTCAAATCGATAGACTAAATGATTGGGCAGATCAAGCTCTTAAGGATGAGAAATGGCATTATGACCGTGCAGAAGCCGCTTCTGATAGAGGCGATGAAGTTGCGGCAAAGAAGCACATACAAGCTGCAAAACAATGTCATAATGAATACGACAAATACATGCGGAGTATTAAGGCATGGGAAGGATAATATAATTTAAAAGTTTGAAAGTATGAAGTGTCCACATTGTAACCAAGAACATCCTAATGGATTTCAGTTTTGTCCGACTACTGGTCAAAAGATAAATGCTTTAAGAGCCTGTTCTAATCCAGAATGTCCGAATTGCGGCAAATATATTTTGTCGTTTGATAGTAGGTTTTGTCCACTATGTGGAAGTAAGTTATTTGAGAATCCAAAGTCGGAAAATAAAGATAGCTCCAAGTTGACTTTCACCGTTTGTGGCGTATCATTTAAAATGATTAAAGTGGATGCGGGTACGTTTATGATGGGCTGTAAGACTGGGGAAAGACGTGAACGACATGTTCACGAAGTATCTCTAAGCTCTTACTACATTGGAGAAACGCAGGTGACACAAGCATTGTGGTTGGCGGTGATGGGTGATAATCCTTCTGATTTCATGGGGGAAAATAATCCTGTTAACCGTGTTAATTGGTTCGATTGTGAAATCTTTCTAAATAAGTTGAATGAACTTACTCACAAGATTTTTCGTCTCCCAACAGAAGCTGAGTGGGAATTTGCAGCTAAAGGAGGGAAAAAGTCAAGAGGGTATCAGTATGCCGGTAGTGATGATATCGAGAAAGTTGCGTGGTTCGACGAAAATTCAAACAGTGAAGTTCATCCAGTAGCAAGGAAAAAACCCAATGAGCTGGGTATCTACGATATGAGTGGTAATGTTTGGGAATGGTGTCAGGATTGGGGTGACCGAGATTACTACAAACAATCAATTGATAGAAATCCCAAAGGACCATCCTCTGGTTCTGACCGTGTGTGCCGAGGTGGAGGCAGAAGTAGTATTGCTGGAAACTGTCGTGTGACATACCGTAATTTTAATAGTCCTGAAAACAAACGTAGCAGCATTGGTTTGAGGATAGTTATAGATGGTGTTTAAACTAATTTTGCTTATATTGGAATGCAAAGTTATTTTTGAAGTAAGAAATTAATGGTAAATTTATATGAAATGTCCATTTTGTAATCAGGAACATCCTAGCAATACTAAGTTCTGTCCAGAGACAGGAAATAAAATAGAACAGTCTTC
>CACYBU010000166.1 GCA_902772665.1 uncultured Methanobrevibacter sp.
CAAAAGTATCACAAACATAGTAGGTGGAAATATGAAAGTAGTAGAAGATTACGCACAAAGAAAAGTCGATGAAAGAAATGAAGTTTTCATACACAAATTAAAACAAGAAGGTAATGGCATAAAAGACATTGCAAGACTTGTTGATGTCAGTTTAGATTTTGTTGAAAAAACATTAATTAAATAACCTTTTTACCTAACAAATTCATGATGTTCATTGTTTAATCCAAATAACTATCTCTGATAAGTATTATCTGTTTTATAAGGAAGTAATAGATTATTGAATGCAGGTAAATTTCTTGATGTAATCCAAAGGGGTGACTGCTTTTAGGATGAAAATCCAGAATATTGAATTGCAGATTTACAATCATTTTGCAAGTTTTTCTGAAGAAGTTCTATTTGATGAATATCTGGGCAATATCAACTCAGTAAAAACTTTAAATATTGGTGAACCTATGGAAGAGATTTACCAGATTGTTATTTCCAACATCCTCAATATTTTAATTGGAAATGGCAATCAATCATTAAATATTTTAACATATGAAAAATTCATATTGAACATGTTATAATAATCAAAATCATGATTGAATTTATTTAAATTTTTAATATTGTCATTTTTCAGTAATTCACTATTTTCGAATGGATTATAATCATCACCATCGTAAATAAGTCTTAATACTAAAAAACCGTTATTTATAATTATTGAAATATCAATTTCAGACATACTTTTATCCACGGTAAAAATATTTTTTGCTATATCTTCAAGAGCACCTGTGATAATTAAATAATCATCATCAAATACATATTTAATATTTTCTATAATTTTTTGATTTGACTCCCTCATATCTTCATCCATTTCTTCAAAATTCCCTCTTCTGCCTGTCCAGTGAAATGAAACTGATTCAGGTATCATTAATGCACTATTTTTAAGAGTGGAGAATTTTTTCTTTTGATATAAAACAATTATAAGATATACAAATACGGGGAGTATATCGGACAGCGAAAGTGTAAACCAGATGCCCATTCCTCCGAATAATGGAATGAAAATTAATATAAAAGCAAATGGTAATATTCCTTCCCGTAATAAATTTATCATGGCTGAAATTCTGGAAGCTGATATAGCCTGTGCATAATCAGCTATAATCATAGATACACATCTGCCGATTAAGCCAACACTGGTTATACGTACTGCTAAAGAAACAATCATTTGTTCATTAATGCCAGTTATATTAAATAAAACAAGCAATATTTCAGGATAAATCACAAAAAGAGTACTCAAGGCAATGATAAAAATTAGAATATGTTTTGTTGAAAGTTTTGTCATATATTCTACAGAGGGGTAATCCTGTTCATTGTAGAATAGTGTTATAAATGGAGAAGCAGTCTTTATTACTCCTGAAACAAATAAATAAACTAATGTTTCAACGTTATCATATGTTAAAAATGCTAAAAGCCCTGGAGGACCTAGATAAGTAACACACAAATAAACAAGTACGGTTGTTTTAATGGCGAGAAATACTCTGCCTATCAATTCAGGTGTTGCACGTAATGCAGTTATTCTGAATTGATTCAATTGTTTATATGTGAATCGGGTAAGTGAAACTAACTTAAAATTAGTGTCTTTTTCAAAATAATATTTTGAAATATAAATGGCACTTGCCAGATATCCGATAACAAGTGCCCATGCAATACTTGCAATATTCTGCCCAAGAAGATGAAATAATAAAAAATCCAAAACAAGATTCAATATATTTGCAATAATTACTGAATTCAATGTCAGTTTAGCTCTTCCATCAGATTTAAGGAAATAAGCAAGAACCTTTATATATGTATTCAAAGTGAAGAAATTAGTTATTATCAATAAATATGTTTTACTCGCATCAAAAATGCTTTCAGGAATATTTAGAATATGCAAAAGAGGATCTGCAAAAATAAAAATAAGAAGCATATACATTAAACTGCTCAACACGCATCCAACAATCGAGAGGGTGAAAATCTCATTTGCCTTTTCACTATCCAAATCCGATTTAGCTTTAATGGCCAATAAACTTCCACCATGACCATATAAAGAATAAATGATTGCGGAAATTAAAATAAATGGAGAAACTGCATTCAATGCGGATAACTGCAAACTTCCTATAAGAAATCCAATAACAATAACATCCAATACAGTACCTATTTTATCAGACAATTGTACAAATAGATTGGGGAGAAAAACTTCATAATATTTATGTTTTAAAAAATCAAAACCTCTATCCATCAAATCACTTTTAAATTCTAAATTTCTGTATTAATTCTCTATCTTTATGATTTAATTAGTGTTTAAATTTTAATTTATTTAAATCTATTTGCTTTATGTAATTTAACAAGTATTGTTCCTGTGAAATAATTAAAAGTAATAATAAACTTTATTATTATTTTTTATAATCACAAACATTTTTTTTAGAATCAGATATGGCAGATAAATATTGAAGTCCTATTCATCGGCTATTTCTTCAAGTTCTTTTTGAATGTCTGTAATTTGCATTTCCTTACATGTCTTTTGTACTTTTTGGTTTCAATTATGAAATCATTTATGATGTCATGTTTAAAATTTCATCATATCACTTAATATTTTGGGAGGTATTACACCTTCGGGGATTTTGTATTTCCTTGTAATATTTGAGCTATTTTATCGACAGTTTCTATCTTCAATCAAGTCCTTCAATGTTTTTAAATCATTCATGTAAAAATATTTTTATGATGGAATGGACAAAATTATGTATTGACTGTTTAATTGAATGGAGTTGGAGAACATGGCAATAGTTTTAAATGAAGAGCAGGAAAACATCGTTGAGTATAAAGGGGACAAGTTTTTAAGTGTTCAGGCGGGTCCAGGGTCAGGAAAAACACGTGTAATTGTTGAAAAAGTAAAATATATGGTGAATCATGGTGCCAGTCCTGAATCCTTTTTAATAATTACCTTTTCCACCAAAGCGGCAGATGAACTAAAGGACAGACTGATTGACGGAGACATCCCGGCAAGTGATGTTCAAAAAATGCAGATATCAACAATTCATTCCTTCTGTCTGAAAATCCTTGAAGAAACCGGAACCGTTGGTTTGGATGTTGTTGCTGAAGGGGATAAATTAAACCTTTTCATTAAAAAACATCTTGAAGATTTGGGTTTTAAAAATGAATGCTGCATCACAAATTATGAAATTGGAACAGTAATAAAGAAATACGATGAATATTCAACCTTCCAGGTCAACACTGACGGTCTTGTGGACTATCTTGAGAAAACTTTCCCTGTTTCACAGGAATTTGTTGAAATTGTCAGGGATTATATGGAGAAAAATGACGGTGAGTTTCCAACCGATGAAGTTAAGGATAAAAAAGGAGAATATTATCACTTTAAAGAGGATTATACTAATGCAAAATATATTCAGATTGCCAGATCTTATCCTTTATATCTGGAATTATTGGAAATGGAAAATGCAATTGACTATAATCAGATGCAAATCAAAGCTTTGGATATAATGGATGGGGGATACATGCCTGAATATACCAATGTTTTAATTGATGAATTTCAGGATACCGATCCCGTACAATATGAAATCTTTACAAAATTCATAGAAAACCCTAAAACGGAATCATTCACCGTTGTCGGAGATATCAACCAGTCTATCTACGGATTCAGAGGTTCAAATAAGAATTATTTCAGGCAGTTAATTGGGGATTATCATGATAAATTTGAGGAGGTATATTTATCTACTAATTACCGCTCTACCGAGGAAATCATTGATTTAACACAGGATTTCATTTTACCTCATTATGAATCACCGGATGATATGATACCTGCCAAATGCGGCTCAGGCAAAAATAATTCTGTTTATTTCATGGTAAATGAAAATAAAGACACTGAAGCACAAAATCTTCTAGAAATCATTAAATATGTGATGGCTGATGAAAGGATGAAATTATCCGACATCGGAATATTGTTGCGTTCGGTAACATCATCCTCATCCTGCATCAACGCACTGGTCAAACTATTGGAAGAAAATGGAATTGACTATCAGGTAAGAGGAACCGGTGATTTAAAGGATAGTGAAGAGTTGAAATATGTATTGACATTGATTTATCATTTAATCCAGGACACTGACCCTTATCATACATTTGTACCGAGAGATACTGCTGACTGGCTGAATCTGAAAACATTAACCGGTGCAAATGAAAATAATGTACTATTTGAATTATCGAAGGAAACAAAAGAGATTCTAAATAATCTCCAGGATGAATTCGAGAAAAATGTAGTTGAAACGGATAAAATTGTATGCAGAGAATATGAAGGATGGGGAAGAGGAATTAAGAAGTACAACGGAATATTCACAAAACTTAAAAAACGTCAGGAAGAAGTATTCAGCCGTGTTAAAAAACCTATACTTTCAGATGAAAACCTGATTGAATACGGAATCACCGATGAAAAAGATCTTAAATTCTTCCATGCACTGAATGACTTGAAAAGAAGAGTCAATGCCGAGGAGTATTATGACAGACCAACAATATCTGAAGTTTACCTTGAACTTTTATGTGATATAACAGGATATCTGACTGAGGAACTTGTAAACACTGAAGAAGAAATTGCAAATAACTTCGCAGCCATCATACCTTCAATGTCTGTTTACGGGGAGGTAATGTATGAAAGAGGTCTCAGGGGAGCCTTCTGGTTTATTAAAAATTCAATTACAAAACTTGATGCATATAAACCTCGCGAAGATGCAGTGCAGATAATGACCGTACACAAATCAAAAGGCCTGGAATTCCCAGTAGTAATACTGGCATCACTGCGTGACAACGGATTCCCAATAAATTTCAAAGAGAGGGATACAGAATCGGTAACCTATACTCCAGACAGATTCCTGAAATATCACAGATATGAAGATGATAATGCTGAAAAGTCCCACATTCAGGAAGAGGAAAGGGTTATATATGTTGCAAAAACAAGAGCGGAAGACGAGCTGATTTTATCATTCATAGTAAAGGATTCCAATGATGATGTTGAAACAGCATTTAACGACAGCAGCGATGAAAATATTCTAGCTATCAATAAAGGTCCGAAAAGAGTAAATGATGTAATTGATGATAATCTAGAATATTCACGGTTAATCAACCCGGCAGACATTGACATTAACATACTTGAACCTAAACATGATGTCGAAGATGATGAACTGATTGTCCTAAGCTTTACCTCCCTTGAAAACTATAATGAATGTCCATTCAAATATAAACTGTCTGACGAGCTAGGTTTCACTCTCACAACTAAAAAGGAAATTGATGACGGTATATTCATACATTCCGCTTTGGAAATCATCAACAAAAAGATAAAGGCAAACGCCAATCAATACATCGGAGATGACAAAGTGGCCAAAACCGTTGAAGTACTGTTTGAAAAGGCAAATATAAAATTCAGACAGGAAAAACCCGAAAAATATGAAATGAAACTGGAAACCATTACAAAAGATGTGATAAAATATTATCATGAGGTTGGAAATGCCATTTCAATAATTGACAGCGAATATCCATTCTACATAAAAGGTGAAAATTATGCATTCACAGGGGTTGTTGATTTAATCTATGAAAAAGACGGAAAACTCGGAATACTTGATTATAAAAACACTTCACTTGTGGGAAGCCAATATCTGGCGAAATACAGAAAACAGTTGCACTTCTATGTAATGGCTCTTCGTGATAAAAACAATGAATTCCAGGGACATAAAATCGAAGAAATACAGATATATGCCATTAAATATAAAAAAGGCAATCAGCTATTCACATTCGACATAGATGACGATTATATTGAAGAGCTGAAAGAAGAATTGAAAACAACTGCTGAAAAAATCAGAAACAATGAATTTAAAGCGGATTGTGAGGACTGTGCCGGGTGTCCTTATATAAAAATCTGTAAATAGTGATGGATTATGAATAACTGGGAATACCTGTTTGAGGACAGGATACTGTACCGTGGCTATACCTATACAGACCTTGTTGAAATCACACATAGGGATGATGAAAAGGTCACAGCAAAAGTCAGCGGCACAATAGACTACCGCACAGAGATTACATTCTCCAACGGCCAGGTTGATGACATGTATTGTTCCTGTCCTTACTTTGACACGGATAACTGCAAACACCTTGCAGCATTGCTCTATGTTCTTGAGGAAATTGAAACCGAAGAAATAAAAGACTACTCAGATGATGATTTTGAAGAACTGTTCAACTCTGTTGATGACGATGAGCTAAAGAAGTTCCTGTTTGAACGGCTGAGAGCCGATCCCGAGTTGTTAAACAAATTCAAATTAAAATTCTCCAACAAAGTAAATCCGGCTCATTACAAATCAAAATTGTCAGACATATGTTTTGAAGACCAGAACAGGTACTCAATCAATAACTTCCTGACTGAAGACATGCATTTCCTTTTAGACAAAGGAGAATATGAACTCGTTTTAGAATTACTTGATGATGTATTTCCTTTTATTAAGGACTGGTGGTATTACTGGGAGGACTATGGTAGTGACGGGAATATGGAGGAGTTCACAGACATCACCGAAAGATTAATAGACACTGATGTTCATGACGAGTTATTTGAATGGCTGGGGGATTTGATATATGCTGTAATCGATGATTATCATATGGACGATTTGATAGAATTATATTTCAGGGAGTTTTCAGGTGAAAATGAGCTTAAAGCAAAGGAAAAGCTTCTCGATAGATTATTTGATAAGACCCGCAACATCAGATGGATTATAATAAAAATTGATTTGATGCCGGATTTGGGATATTGTGATGAGGAGATAGACAAGTTCAGACAGGATTACACCTACAGCGAAAAAATCATGCAGCAATACATTAACTCACAGTCAGGCCAGAAAAAGGAAGAATTGTTAAAAGAAGCAATAAGCAAGTTCGACTACAATCAAGGATATAAGGTTCAGTTAAAAGAATACTATAATGATTTGGGAGATAATGAGAACTATCTAACTGTACTGGAAGATCTGGTCTTTGAATATCCGTTCATTGAGTATTTCGAAGAGCTTAGGCAAAATTATAATGGTGACTGGAGTGAAAAACGCCTGGAAATATTTGAAGAACACAAGAATGTTCGCAGATTTTTAAATGAATGCTACGCTATTGAAGGAATGTATGATCTTTTAATCGATAACGTGGACAATTTATGGGAGTTGGATAGTTACAGGGAAATATTAATCAAGGATTATCCGGATGAAGTGATAGAAAAATACACTCTCATTGCCACTAATATGGCTAACCGGTCAGGCACGCCAAAACACTACAGACAAATTACAGATATTTTAAAAATAATCAGGAAAATCCCTGGTGGAGAAGATAGGGCAGTAAATCTGGCTGAGGAATTCAGGGTAAAATATAAAAGACGACCACGCATGATGGAAGCACTTGAAAATGGAGGATTTTAGCTTATCACTTATTAATTAAGATTTTCAATTATATGGATTATTTTTGTGAGATATTACACGTGTTTCCCCCTGAATAATTCGGGAAGTGTGGTACATAAACATGATAATCCCGAGAGGTTATCTGAAACATTTATTTATCATGAATTTTCAATTAATTATTTTGATGTTTCATTAATTAACTATCATTTTAATTAATCGTATTTATATTTATATTGATTCTGATGTTTTAAATCATATTTTCACATTGCTTATGCCCATGGCTGATTGAATATACAAGTATTTAAAAATATTTCTCAAGAGATAAACAATGAGCTTTGATTCAAGTAATAATTGTGAAAGCCCCTTTCCGCTTGGAGAATTTGTTTGGTAAGGTTAATTCAAGGCAAGTCATTCAAGCATTCAGAAAATATTAAGCTACTATAACAAAGCCTGAAGCGAGGATGTGTAGCATTTCTTTTTTGGACTGGAAAGAAATGCATAGGCAAAACGGCCATTTGAAAATTTGTCATACAATATTTTGAAGACAATAAAAATGCTCAAGGCATTTATGTATCTCTTAAAGATACATATTCGATTGAATGTTTTGTGACATCCAATTTTTGAAGCCTTTTTGAATAATCTGGAGAAAAGATTTTTTAAAAGAAATTTTGAAAATCGCATCGGCAATATCAAAAGCGTTGAATTTAATGGTGAGGAAATCCGTTTCAGACAGGATAAATAAACATCAAGAGATTTGGTGGTTAGTTTCCATTATATCCTTGATGAACTAATGGGATGAATTTAACAAATATGATTGCATTTTTTAGTCATTGATGATATCAACGATTTGTCCGATGAAAAAGAGTTTGTCAACTGCTACGTTTTCACTCAAATAATCTATACCAGATTTTTACATATGTTAAAAATAAACAAGTCGAAGTTAAAGGAAACGACATTGAAGTATCCGGAATGCTACTTTACGCAAGGACAACTGAAAGCATTCATCCTGATAATGAGTATATGATGGACGGAAACAAAATCAGTGTAAAGACACTGGATTTAAACAGGGAATTTAGAGAAATTAAAAAACAGCTCGAAGATATAATTGATTGTGATGGAGGCAAATTGCAAAAACAGTTAAATGACCTTTTACTATAATAATAATTTATGAAACGCAGAAAACATGCAAAAACAATTACTTACGATGAATTCCTATCCAAAAGAAAAGATGTTTTTGATTGTGATATTGAAGATGTTCTATGTAAGGATTACGTATATCTCTTGGATTCAATGGATATGGAAGATTTTGAATATTATGACACTTCATTTGATATATTCAAGGAAATAGTCTATAAAAATAAAGTCGTTGGCTTTGTTAGTTATATGGATGAAGGGGAAAATGGGCTGAAGCTGATGGAAGCATATGTAATGCAGGAGTATAGAAACAATAATCTGCTGTACGATGAAATTTCCTCTGTTGATAAACTGTCAATAAGCCAGTCAAAAATCAGTTTTGTAAAAGATCTGATTGAAAGCGGGATTGCCGAAGAATTGGATGGTGGTATTGTTGTAAGTGAAATACCGTTCAATGTCTCATCATATGAATTGAAAAAAGATTTTAATATGGGAAACTATTATTCTCATGTCTATGATTTGAATAACGGGTCAGTACTGATTTTAGAAAATGCTGAAGAGGTTAATTATTCCAAATCCAATTGGAAAGATAAGAAGAAATATGATTTAAAAGACAGTATTGATGATGATTATCTAACTAAAGCACGTGAGATAGTTTGTGGTTATGATGAGAATTACTTAAAGGTTTTAACCGTAAAACACAAATCCAGATTTGTATTTGTGTATTGATTTTAATGTTGGTGACAATAGGAAAACGGTATGTATGATTTTACAAAGAAATTGGTTTAAATCAATATTGTTCCAGAACAAAGTTCTGCAATTCAAGATATTGATTTTTAATGATTAACAGATTATTTCCACTCTCATCTGTCTGCTGAAGAATTGAAATCATATTGTCCTTTCTATATCATAATAGATTTTCAGCACCAGGATTGTCTAAAAATCAGCGGGTCGGATAGGGTTACATATTTATACTAAAAAAAGATAATAATAATATAGTTATAAATCCTGTTGGATTACTTTTTCAGATATTTCTTTTAGACGTGTATCCGAGTGGTCAAAGGAGTAAGATTCAGGGTCTTATGCATTAGTTGCTAC
>CACYBU010000167.1 GCA_902772665.1 uncultured Methanobrevibacter sp.
AGCTTGGTAATCCTTATACTACTAAAAGTGTAACAGCCCAAGAATTTTTACCAAATCCAACACAATAATTTGGTAAAGTACTATACTTTAAAAAATGAACAGTACCCTATGCTAATACTAAATACATTAAAAAACAAATGCTAAATTATAAAGTGATTTTTATCAAGGAAGTGTGCATATCATTATTACATGCTTTTTATTGTTTTAGTGTATAGCCAGGATATGTTTTATTTAAAAGAAATACTTTAAATTTCACTTATCAGCACTCATCCAGCAGATTATTTATATAATCACAAAAGTCACACTAAATTAAGATAAATCCTATTAAATCAGATTATATGGACAGATGCATATGAATGTTGAAACAGATGAAAAAATATTTACAAAGTCTTTCTTTTTGATATTTGGAGCATTGCTTTTTACGGCTCTGGTGATGTATGCGCTGATGTCAACAGTCACTGAATATGCTACTTCAATGGGTTCTTCGGCAACTATTGCAGGGCTTGTATCCGGAATATATATTTTTGGAGGTTTATGCTCCAGAGTTTATTCCACCAATGCTTTTGACAGAATAGGCTGGAGGAAAACAGCATTTATTTTCATGATTATTCATTTCCTGTCCTGTCTTTTGTATTTTTTTGTCAGCGATGTAAATTTACTTTTAATAGTAAGATTTATTCATGGAATTGGATTTGGAGCTTCATCTAATGCAATTATTACAATAGCCTCAGTAGTTCTTCCTAAAAAGCGTTTTGGAGAAGCATTTGGTTATTTTATGATGGGAACTACACTGGCAGTTGGCATAGGACCATTCATTGGAGGCTTTACTTATGATTACTTTGGTTCCAACGGATGTTTTTTAATTGCGGCTGTATTTTCGGCTCTTGCTTTTATTTTCATTTATCTTCTTGATGTTGACAGATATCACCTGACTAAAGATAACGGCACTGAAAGCAATGCTGAGTATAAAGGTCTCGATAAGATTATAGAAATCGGGGCAGTTCCAGTATCTTTTTTCACCGCACTCACAGCTTTAGGTTATGTTTCAATTTTGTCATTTTATAGATTATATGCAGTTGAAGTTGATTTGACAGGTATCTTTTCATGGTTTTTTATCATATATTCAGTTGTTCTGGTCGCATCAAGACCAATTGCAGGAAAAATTCAGGACTCCGGCGGGGATTTGATAATATGCATTACAGGAATTATCGCACAATCTATCGGTTTATTTTTAATTGCCTGCTTGCCTTCAACATTAACTGTTATAATTTGTGCCGTATTTCTTGCTATAGGATTTGGAACATTAAATTCAGCATGTGCAACAATTGTTACTAGAAAATCAGCTGAACATCGCAATTCCTATGCATTATCCACATATTTCATATTCTGTGATGCAGCAATAGGTTTTGGACCTGCACTTTTGGGAAGTTTTGTGTCTGCATCCAGCGGATATGCGCCGGTTTATTTAATATCATCAGTTATAACGCTGATGGCCCTGCCGATTTGTCTGTATGCTTTGAGAAAATAATATATTCATTTTAATAAGTGTAGATAAAGAACAACTTTTTGTTTTAACTGATAAAGAATATTGTTTAAAAACAGATTAAAGCATTGTCAAAAGCAGCAGTCATTAAAACTTAATTTAAATCCTGCCATTGGCAATATTATTATGTTTGTAATAAATATCACCACCTTTTGAATCAAAAGTTTGATTAGATATCCCATAGTTAGAGCAATGTTGCTTTAATCAGGTAAAAATAGCTTTAAATTTATTAAGAAAAATTTTGGTGATGGTAATTATTTCTGCAATTCATAAGAGAAGTTATATGTCTTCAATTATTGAGACAACTTTTGATGCATGATCTTTTGCTTTCTCCTTAATCTTTTCAATTTCATCAGGATTGGTTCTCAATTCAAAAGAAACTCCACCAGTGAATACATAATCCACAAATTCCATTCCGCAAAGTCCGCACATTGATTTGATTGGCGGAAGATATTCTTCAATGCCATAACCCATTATCCCATCCTTTTGATAGGCCTCTTCAGGTGCACCTGCAGTAAATGAAGCAATCAGTTTTTTACCCTGAAGCTTGTCTCCGGTTGAGCCGTGTGACCATCCGTGCTCGAAAGTATCCTCCACCCATTTGTTCATGACTGAAGGCATACCATACCAGAAGAGAGGAAACTGCAATACGATTATATCTGATTTTTCGAGTTTTTCCTGTTCTGCCTTAACATCAATTTTAAAATCCGGATACAATTCATCCAATATGCTTATCTCAGCATCCGGAAGCAATTCCCTTAAATCCTCTATAATCTGTTTGTTTGCTACTGAGTCATTTTTTGAATCCCTGTGTCCT
>CACYBU010000168.1 GCA_902772665.1 uncultured Methanobrevibacter sp.
GGTCATGGCGAAGGTTTTGAGGATGGTTTGCTTGAAGTTGCACGAAATTTATTGAACAATGGGTTTTCATTGGATGTTATTTCTAAAAATACCAATTTGCCTATAAATAAACTTATTGAATTGAAAAATGAGATTGAATCATCTAAATGATTTAATTTCATTATTTTTACTTTTTTTCTAATCGGCGGATATTTATTTTAATTTACATGAGGC
This sequence comes from uncultured Methanobrevibacter sp., assembly GCA_902772665.1. Taxonomy (GTDB): domain Archaea; phylum Methanobacteriota; class Methanobacteria; order Methanobacteriales; family Methanobacteriaceae; genus Methanocatella. Next base: position 214 of record CACYBU010000168.1, read on the forward strand.
CTGTTTGTTTTTTGAGGAAATTATAAATAATGCAGAATACAAAAATAGAAAACAGTGAATGTTTCTCTCTTGAGGAGTTGGTGAAATGCTCAATTAATGGCCTACAAGTCAAGTATATTTAAGATTCTATTTTTTAGATTATCTTTTAAAGAGTTCAAGAAATGCTCTTAGTGTAATTAGAACTGGATAAATCTCAAGTCTTCCTGTCCACATATTAAACATTCCGATGATTTTTAAAGGCCATTGCATAGTCTGGGAAATCTGGCCAATTTCCAAACCGACATTACCCTGCATTGATATCGTGAAAAACAATGAATTGAATGCGTCATGACCGTATAGGCAAAATAATGACCATGTAATGAGTATACATAAAAAGTAGAGGGTTATGTAGTTTCCACTTTGAGCCGTTACTTTTTCTGAAAGTTTTTTGCCGGAAAGCTCCATGGGAACAATGGTGCCTGGGGGAGATACTATTTCACGCAAATTCTTATAAATCCCTTTTGAAAATGTGATGACACGCATCAGTTTAATTGCACCTACTGTGGATCCGTTGGAACCTCCGATAAGCATCAGAGTCATTATAATGATGATTACAAATGACGGCCAGTTACCCATTACGGTAGAATTTGGAATGCTTGCTCCGGTTGTTGTAACCGCTGAAACTACAGTGAATAACATGTCTATTGGAACGATTTGGGATGTGAAATATATGAGTAGGGTTGAAATAGCTATTAATGAAATCATCACTTTAAACTGCAAATCATTAATCAATGACTTTCCACGTGTTTTGATGATTTTATAGTGAACCAGAAAACTTGTTGCACCCAGTATCATCAGAATAATTGTAATGAAATAAATCAGATCATTGTTGTAAAATCCCATGTTTGCGTTTTTCACGCTCATACCTCCGGTTGAGATGATGCAGAAGGTGTTGCAGATGGAGTCAAAAAACGGCATTCCGGCAAGGGTGTATAAAACAATTCCAATCACTGTATAGATTGCATAGATTTTAATTGTCTCTTCGATTGTGGCTCGGGTGGATGGTCTTATACGCTCGTCACGGGCTTCTGACTGGTATAGGGTAGATGATGTGGTTCCGGACTGAACAAGAAAGGAAAGTATCATGACGATAATTCCCAAACCTCCAATCCACTGTTGAAATGCTCTGAAAAATAGTATACTGTAAGGCAGAACTTCCACATCACTGTATATTGTAATCCCACTTCCAGTTAAAGCGGACATACTTTCAAAAGCACTGTCTATAAAGCTTATGTCGGTTACAAGATAAAGTATTAATCCGCAAATAAAACATGCCCACAACCAGGACAGGGAGGATATTATCATCCCGTGTTTAAGACGAATCTTATATGATTTATATTTGTCCAAGGCTTTCATGCAGATTAAACCAAGGATAATGGACAGTAATGAGGGTATTAGAAAATCGATTGTGTTGAATTCCTGATATATTAAATCGATAATAATGGGAACTAAACATAATAGTCCCATTCCAATCATTAGTATACCCAGATTTCTGGTTATGATTAATATGTCACTCTTGTTTATATATCTCATAATCCTCACATTTCTAATAATTACTATAAATTATTGTGAAAAAATAAATATTTAAATTTTTAGGTTAAAAAACAGTGTAAAAACTTGTATTAAACAGATGCCTGAAAGCATTAAATAATGTATTAAACCATATTATTATATGTTAGTTATTATTTTGGAGAAATTATATGAAATTTAAAGGATTATTATTTGTATGTCTGATTATCTGTTTTTTCACAATCACCAGTGTTTGCGCTGGTGATTTTGACCAGAATCAAGTTAATCAGAATGAAACTCAGGATATTGCCGTTGATGATAATAACATATTGTCAGAAACTGGAGAAATTGAGGATCTGGCACAAAATGATGAGGTTTCCGCTCTCGGCTAGGAACCTTCACACATAACTGTCGAGGTCGATTCGATTTATGTCGGTGAAACTGCAAAGATTAACGTTACAGTTAGGGATGCAACCGGATACGTTGTGGTGTCTGTTGATAACCAGACATTCAACCGCACCATCAATAATCATCAACTAAAACTGGATGTGACCGGACTTACTTACGGTAGCCATAACATTGCGGTATTTTACAGTGGGGATGAAAATTATCTCTCAGGTTTTAAACTGGAAACGCTGCACGTTAAAAGAATTCAAACTGAAATAACAGCCATTGACATTGATGAGGTATGCTACGGAGAGAATGCAATAATCACAGTCAGAGTTCCTGAAAGCGTTGAAGGAGATATTATAATAAAACTCAATGATTCACTTAAAACAACGGTCACACAACGTATTCATGACGGCAAAGCAATATTTAAAGTATCCGATTTAGCTGCCGGTAGTTATCGGGTCAATGTAATCTATCCGGGAAATGAACGTTATGATGTCATTGATACTCAATTCGAAACGTTTGAAGTTAAAAAAGCCGACCCAGAGTTAACTTTTGTATCATTTGAAGGTGTTGTTTATAGTAATGCAACAATAATGGTTTCTATCAGCGAAGAAATTAACGATGAATTTGTAAACATTACCGTGGGTGATGTAAAATACCCTAACTGTCCTATTTATTACGGGATGGTTGAGCTTACAACCGATGCTCTCGACGAGATCACTTCATACAATATTGTTGTAGAATATGGGGGCAATGACAATTTTAAAAGTTCAAAAATCGAGGATTATAAAACTCCAAATAAAATTAGCACATACGGACTCACCATAAAGGCAAACAACATTGCAATCAACGACGATGAAATAATCACTGTAGAAGTTCCGGACCATGTGGATGATGTTGTCATTTGGGTTGACGGAAAATCGTATCGAAATACTTCATTTACAGACAATAAAGCCATCTTTAAAATAACCAATCTAAAAGAAGGAGTTTACACAGTCACAGCCACAGTAAATGATACAGAGTTCGATCATAGAAATTTCACAGAAATATTTACTGTAAGTAAAGTGTCTCCTTCAATCAGCATTCATATAATTAATGAAACTCCAATTCGTGCCGGAGATAATGTCAAAATCACTGTCACTGTTCCGAGTGATGCTAGTGAAAATGTTTCAATCACAGTGGACGGCAGACAATTTAGCCAAAAACCTGTAAATGGCAATGCAACATTTTTCATTGAAGATATAACTTCTGGAAATAAAGCGGTTCCGGCAATTTATGGTGGTGATGACAAATACATGATGAATTTTTCAACTGCCCATTTCACAGTTTACAAACTCCCGTCATTTGTTAATGTACTAACACAGGTTATTTCAATTTCAGACAGCGAAGAAATCAAATTCACATTACCGGATGACGCCTCAGGTAACATTACAGTTTTAGTTAATAATAAAACATACACTGTTGCTGTAAGCGAAGGAAAGGGAAATCTAGTAATTTCCAAACTCCACAAAGACTACTACTCAGTAATCGCAACATATAACGGTGATGGAAAATACCTGCCCTCTCAAAACAGCACTGAAATGTTTAAGGTCATAATCAACTCCGATCAGATGGAAATTATTGATGAAATGAACAATACATTGTCAGTATATCTGAATGAAAATGCAAACGGAAATGTAACTGTTGAAATCGATGGAAAACTATACAATGCAACTGTTATCAACGGTACTGCAAAAGTACTCCTGACAAATGCCCAAAAAGGAACCTGCCATGCCCATGTAACATATTCGGATAATGTAACTAATGAAACCTTGGAATCTGTCATTGATGTTCACATTCCAAAATATAATACTGCGTTAAACGCCCAAATGTCAGTCATGAAAATCGGAGACACAGGATATATTAATGTAACCGTTCCTGAATCTGCTACCGGAAACATAACTATTGAAATTGAAGGTAAATCATACGCAGAAACTATTGAAAATGGAATTGCAAAATTCGAATTAACACTTTTCTCAGCAGGAGATGCAACATTATCCATTAAATACTCCGGTGATGACAATTTTGTTGAAAATTCAACATCCGAGAAGCTAACAGTATTTAAAAAAGAATCCAGTATTGCAGTTAATGTTAAAAACATTAATGTTGGAGAAATCGCCCAAATCAACATTACCGGACCTGCGGATATTTTAGGTGTGGTAACTGTAAACATTGCGGGTATTAATTACACAGCAATACTTTCAAAAGGATTTGGAACAGTAAATGTTGATAATTTACAGGAAGGTGATTATGTAATTATTGCGACTTATCTGGAGAATGAAAAATATCTCTCCTGTATCAGTGATGAATCTTATTTGTTTGTTTTTAAA